>DATCRS010000379.1:0-13755 GCA_036568845.1 Devosia sp.
GCGTGGACCGCGATCGAAGCCTTCCGCGGCGACTTTCCCGAGCGCGAGCCGCAGGAGTTTCGGCCGGTCCTCTGGATCGTTGGCGGGCTGCTGGCGCAGATGCTGCTCATCCGCTTCGTCGGGTTTTCGATTGCGACGGGCATCCTCTTTGCCATGACGGCGCGCGGTTTCGGCGCCCGGCGCCTGTGGTTCGCGCTCCCCGTGGGGATCGTCCTCTCCGCGATCGTGTGGCTGCTGTTTGCGCGCGGTCTCTCGCTGACGCTGCCGGCTGGCCCGTTCGAGGCAGCCCTGGTCGTCGCGATGCAGGCCATCGTGCAAACGGTCATGCTCGCCGTTAGCGGTATTCTCGGCTTTTTCCAGAGTTTCGCCTGATGGACACATTCCTCCTGCTGCTTCAGGGCCTTTCGGTTGCCATCCAGCCGATGAACCTGCTCTATGCGCTGGTCGGCGTGACGCTCGGCACCGCCGTCGGCGTGCTGCCCGGCATCGGGCCGGCGACCACCGTCGCCCTGCTGCTGCCGGTGACCTACAAGCTCGATCCGGGCGGCTCGCTCATCATGTTCGCCGGCATCTACTATGGCGGCATGTATGGCGGCTCGACCACGTCGATCCTCCTCAACACGCCGGGCGAAAGCGCCTCGATCGTCACCGCGCTCGAGGGAAACAAGATGGCCAAGGCCGGCCGCGGCGGGCCCGCATTGGCGACGTCGGCCATCGGTTCCTTCGTCGCCGGCATCATAGCGACGATCGGGCTGGCCTTCCTTGCCCCCTGGATCGTCGGTTTTGCCCTCGCCTTTGGTCCGCGCGAATATTTCGCCCTTATGGTGCTGGCCTTCATCACCGTCTCGGCCGCCTTCGGCGACTCGACGCTGCGCGGTCTCACCTCGCTCTTCATCGGCCTCGCCCTCGGGCTCGTCGGCATCGACCGGCTGACCGGGCAGACGCGGATGTCCTTCGGCGTACCGGACCTGCTCGACGGCATCGAGGTGACGACGCTGGCCGTCGCCATGTTCGCCATCGGCGAGACCCTCTTCGTCGCCGCGCAGGGCAAGCGTGCGCCGGAATCGGTCGAGCCGGTGCGCGGCTCGCTGTGGATGAGCGCCAAGGACTGGGCGCGTTCGTGGAAGCCGTGGCTGCGCGGCACCGTCATCGGCTTTCCCATCGGCGCCATGCCGGCAGGCGGCGCCGAGATCGGTACGTTCTTCTCCTATGCGGCGGAGAAGAAGCTCAGCAAGCATCCCGAGGAATTCGGCAATGGCGCCATCGAGGGCGTCGCCGGGCCGGAGGCTGCCAACAATGCCTCGGCGGCCGGCACGCTGGTGCCGTTGCTGACGCTGGGACTCCCGACCTCGGCGACCGCCGCGATCATGCTCGCCGGCTTCCAGCAATATGGCCTGCAGCCGGGGCCGCTGCTCTTCACCTCCAACCCGCAGCTGGTCTGGGGGCTGATCGCGAGCCTGCTCATCGCCAACTTCATGCTGATCGTCCTCAACCTGCCGCTGATCGGGCTCTGGGTGCGGCTGCTGACCATCCCCAAGCCCTGGCTCTATGCGGGCATCCTGCTGTTCGCAACGCTCGGCACCATCGGCGCCAATCCGTCGGTGGTGGAGCTCGGCATGCTGCTGGTCTTCGGCCTCCTCGGCTACGGGCTGCGGCTCTTCCACTTCCCGGTCGCCCCGGTCGTGGTGGGGTTGATCCTCGGGCCGCTGGCCGAGCAGCAGCTGCGCCGCGCCCTTGCCATCTCGCAGGGCGATCCGACCGTGCTCGTCACCTCGCCGATCTCCGCCACGCTGCTGACATTGGCAGCCCTGGCGCTGATCGTGCCGCTGATCCTCCGCGCACGCGGCCGCGGCAAGGTGCTGGCCGCCGTCGCTGCCGATAGCGACTAGAGGAACAGCACCGAGACCGGCGTGCCGGTCGCAAACACCTGGCCGGCGGCGCCGATGTCGCCGGTCTTGGGATCGACCGGGAACACCACGAGATTGTCGCTGTTCTGGTTGGCGGCGATCAGCCAGCGGCCGGTGGGGTCGAGCGCGAAGTCCCGCGGCGCCTCGCCGCCGGTCGGCGTCCAGGCCCGCGGCTCCAGCTTCAACTCCTCAGGATCGATGGTCGCGGTGACGATCGAATCGTGCCCGCGGTTCGACATATAGCCGGTGCGCCCATTGGGGTGGAAGCGAACCGCGGCCCCCGTCGACTTGCCGCTCCAGCCGGGCGGCAGGCTGGAGACGATCCCCGCATAGGCGAGGCCGCCTTCGGCAAAGCTGGCGATGCCGAGGGCTTCGGTGAGCTCCTGCGCCACGAGGAGGCTCTGACCATCCGGCGCGATGGCGACATGTCGAGTGAAGCTGCCCTCGGGCGCCTTGAGTTCGAACAGCGGTTCCGGGTCAAGCCCCTCGTGCTCCAGCCGGTAGCCGGCAATGGCGTCGTGTCCCGCATCACAAAAGAGCAGCGTCTCACCATCCGGCGCCACCAGCGCGCAGTGCCCATGGGCCCCGGCCGGTCGCGAGATCACCTGCGGTGTGCCCTCCGGCACGCCATCGGTCATGCGATAGACCACGAGGTCGCCGCTGACGAAGTTGGAGACGAAGACGAAGCGTGCATCGCGATCGGTCGAGACGTGGCAAGCCGCGGCGCCGGGCAGGGGGACGCGCGAGAGCAGGACGGTCGTCCCTGCCTCGCGATCGAGCGACCAGGTATAGAGCTCGGGCCCCGCATCGGCATCGAGCTCCTCCACGGCGTAGAGCCGGTCGCCCTTGGGCGAGATGGCGAGATAGCTCGGGTTGCGCGGACCGATGACGGTCTCGCGCGGCGACAGCGTGCCGGTGGCACGATCAAAGGTGAGGAGTTCGATGCCCTCGCCCTTGCCGTCCACATGCGACATGCTTTCGGTGTAGCATCCGATGGCCACGAGGATCGTATCGGACATGGGTCACTCCTGGTCGTTGTGGCGCCAGCCAAGCAGCCGCTCGGCCTTGGCGCAACTGAAGAACGAGGCGTGCCCGGAAAGGTCGCCGCGGATCTCCACATCTGGAAAGTACTCGCGCGCCAGCTCGAGGCTCGGGCGGTCCACTACCGTATCCGGCGCCACGATGTAGAACACCTCGTGCCCCTTCCAGGGCACATCGAGCGCCAGCAGACAGGCGCGGGCGGCCGGCTCGCGCAGCGTATAGGCCCAGAGGTGCTTGGCGGTCTCGTGTGAGTAGCCGTCGAAGGCGCGCGCGGCCACTTCCTTCTGCGGCACCACGTAGTGGAAGCGCATGCTCGAGATGGCGATATCGGCATAGCGGCGGGCGAAGGTATCGGCCTGCTGCTCGCAGATCCACTTCGAAAGCCCATAGGGCTCCTCGGTGTAGTTGGGGTGGTGCTCATCGAGCGGGAAGTAGTCGAAATGCGCCTCGCGCGCATAGGAGAGGCTGATGGCGTTGACGCTCGAGGCCTGGCAGATGCGCATGATGCCGTTCTCGATGGCGGCGCGCATAGCATTGTAGCTGCCCACCACATTGTTGTTGTGCACAACATGGTCGGGCAGGTGGAAAGGCGAGGGGATCGCCGCCATGTGGATCATCGCATCGCAGCCTTTGAAGGCTCGCACCAGCGTATCGTAGTCGCTCATGTCAGTGACGATGTGCTCGACCCGGCCCTGCCACTCGGGGTTCTCTACCCGGTCGATGCTGACAATCTCGTCGCCGCGGGTAAATGCCTGCTCGATGATGGCGCGGCCGATGCCGCCGCTGCCGCCGGTGATTGCGATCTTCATGGGTCCAATGCCTTGAAATGTCAGGTGGTCAGTACGCGGTGCAGGACGCTCTTCAAATGCCGGTCGAGCGCCTCGATGGCTCCATCCGCGTCGGCCTTTTCCAGCGCATCGATGATGGCGATATGCTCGCGCATCGACAGCACCGTGTTGGCGGGGCCGACGGCGTCCAGATTGTGGAGACGGATGAGATACATCTTCTGGGTCAGGCGGCCATAGATGACGCTCACCTGGTCGTTGGCCAGCACGTTGACGAAGCTGTCGTGGAACTCGCGCTCCAGCCGCTTCACCGGCAGGCGGTAGGTCTGCAGGTCGTTGACGTCGCGGACATAGTCGATGATGCGGTTGTGTTCGCGGCGCATGTGGGCGATCCAGTCGCGCGACACCGTGCCGGCGAACTTTCTGAGGCCCTCCTTTTCGAGGATGCCGCGCAGCTGGAAGGTGTTCCCGACAAACTTCATGTCGGGGTAGAAAATGGTGATGCCGATCTTGCGGCGTACCGTGATCAGGCCCTCGGCGGCGAGCAGCGTGGTGGTCTCCCGCATGGGCGACAGCGAGAGCCCGAGGATCGCGCCTAGCTCTTCCTGCGTCAGTGTCTGGCCGAGCTTCAGCCGGCCCTCGATCAGCGCCTCGAAGAAGGCGTGATAACCCGGATTGTCGATGCCCCCGTTCAAGCCTTCCCTCCGCTGACCCAGCACCGCTTCTAGCCGCGATGGCGCCAAAAGTCATCCGACTAAAGGCGAGCTTATGGTGCCGTTGACAAGCTTTGATCCGCGAATATACGCTCTCAATCGCTGCTATTAAATATATTTAAAGTCCTTGTAAGGAGGGGCCGCCGTTGCCTGAGGAGGGCGCGGCGGTCACCCCTGAACGGGGAAAGACACGGTCTGCCCCAGCAGCGGATCGCGGCAGATTGCCTGACGAGAGGCCGGCCAACGGCCCCAGGCGGGAACATGGGAGGAACCCGAATGACATTGCTCGATAAACCTTGGTCGCGCCGCAAGGTGCTGACTACCGCCGCCAGCGGCGTAGCGCTCGCCGCCGCCAGCGGCTTTCCGATGCCGGCAATCGCCCAGGCGCGAAAGCTCACCTACTGGGGCGGCCTGATCTTTTCCGATGAGGCGAACAAGCTCCTCACCGACACCATCACGGCCTGGGGCCAGGCCAACGGCGTCGAGACCGAAGTGGTGATGATCAACCAGAACGAGACCGTGCAGAAGGTCTCCGCCGCCGTCTCGTCCAACACCATGCCGGATGCGCTCGACGTCGGCCTCGACCTCTTGCTGCTGCTCTCGCGCCAGGGCGTGTTCTCGACGTTGGACGATCTCTACGCCAAGATCGGCGCCGCTCAGGGCGGCTGGTTCGAGGGTCCGGACCGGGCCACCGACACCAGTGCCGATGCCGGCGGCCGCACCGGCATTCCCTTCGGCGTCAACGGCAACCTGCTGCTCCGCCGCAAGGACCTGCTCGAACCCGCCGGCTTCAGCGAAGCGCCCAAGACGTGGGAAGAGCTCGTCACGCAGGCCGTCGCAGTCAACAAGCCGCCGGTGTCCGGCCTCGGCTTTGCGCTCTCCAATGTGGGCGACGCCAATGTGCAGGTGAACGTCGCGCAGTCCTACGGCGCCCGCATCGCCGACGATGCCGGCAAGAAGGTCACAATCAAGTCCGACGAGATGCGGACCTACCTCACCTGGCTCAAGGATGCCTGGGACAAGGGGCTGTTCTCGCCCGGCGCCACCACCTGGGACGGGGCGGGCGACAACCAAGCCTATCTTTCGGGCCAGGCGGCGTTCATCGCCAATACCGGCTCGGTCGGCATCGCCGCCAAGAAGGACGATCCGGAGCTCTTCGAGGCCAGCGCCTTCTCGCCGCTGCCCGCCGGACCCAAGGGCACCGTCTCGCCGATCACCCCGCAGACGCGCGCCATCACCAAGACCAGCCCGATGCAGGACGAGGCCAAGGCGCTCATCGAGCACCTTGCCAATCCGGAGTTCATGAACGCCTACTTCAACGTGGCCATCTATGGCCCCGTGCTCAAGAGCCAGGAGCAACTGCCAGCCTTCGATGGGTCGAACTCGATCCTCGTCGGCCTCCTCGGCCTAGCCCAGAACGGCACCGCGCCGGCGGCGCCCGACGTCTACAACGCCGCCTGGGCCGACTTGAGCTCCAACTTCATCATCCCCAAGATGGTCCAGCGCGTCGTCGTCGACGGCTGGGACTTCGACCGGGCGATGGACGAAGCCCAGACCCAGGGCCAGGCGATCTACGACAAGTACGCCTGATCTTAAGTCCTCCACCCGCGGCCGGCCCCAATCCGGCCGCGGTCCCTGTTCTTGCGGATCCTGTTCCGATGACAAAGGCCCCCTCACCCGGCCTTCGGCCGACCTCTCCCCCCAGGGAGAGGTGGTGCGCGGGCACCATCTCGCCGCAGCCTCACCTCTCCCTTCGGGGGAGAGGTCGCCGCGCAGCGGCGGGTGAGGGGGCCTTCCCACCGTGACGGATGTGGTGAGTTCGACCGACTCCAAGGTGCAACAGCGTCGCGGCCTCCCCGGCAGCGTGCGTACGAAACTCTTCGCTTATGCGCTGGTGGCACCGGTCGTGCTGCTGATCCTCGGGCTCGTGGCCTATCCGTTTCTCTTCGCCGTCTGGGTGTCGTTCACCGACATGGTGATCGGCAGCGCCGGCAACTTCATCGGCTTCCGCAACTTCCAGTATCTCGCCGGCACGGCGACGTTCTGGAGCGCGATCTGGAACACGGTGACCATCGTCCTCATCAGCGACGCGCTGAAGCTTTGCATCGGGCTCGGCCTGGCGCTCCTGGTCCACCAGCACCTGCCGGGCCGCGGCCTCTTCCGGTCGGTGCTGATGCTGCCCTGGGCGATGCCGGCTTTCGTCGCCTTCCTCACCTGGCGCGTGCTCTATCAACCGATCGGCGGCGGCATCAATCTCATCCTCAACCTGACCGGGCTCTATTCCGGCGTCATCGACTGGCTCGGCACGCGGCAGACGGCGATGGCCTCGGTGATCATGGCCTCGGTCTGGCGCGGCTTTCCGTTCTGGTTCGTCTCCATCCTTGCGGCGCTGCAATCGGTGCCGCGCGAGCTGCACGAGGCTGCCATCGTCGATGGTGCCAACAGCTGGCAGCGGTTCTGGAACGTGACCATCCCCGGCATCCTGCCGGTGATCATCGTCACGACGCTGCTGTCCTCGATCTGGACCGCCAACGGCTTCGAGCATGTCTGGCTGCTCACCGCCGGCGGCCCGTCCGACGCCACCATGGTCTTTCCGGTGCTGGCTTACTTCGGCATGCAGACGCAGCGCATCGGCGAAGCCGCGGCGGTGTCGGTCTATATGCTGCCGGTGCTCGCCATCCTCGTCATCTTCGCCACCTCGCTGATGATGCGGAGGGAGGAGTGATGGCCGACGCCGCGCCCAGCGCCAGCCGCCGCTACCTCACCGGGCGCGTGCTCTCCTACATGGCCCTGGCTGTCGCGGTGATCCTCGTCCTCTTTCCGATCTACTGGATGCTGGCAACCTCGCTGAAGCTGCCGCGCGACATCCTGCGCTTGCCCTCGCTCTGGCCGAGCCGCTTCACCCTCGACAATTTCAGCAAGCTCCTCGCCGACGGCAACTTCCTCGTCGCCATCCGCAACAGCCTCATCGTGGCGTCCACCGTCACCGTCATCTCGGTGATCATCTCGAGCTTTGCCGCCTATTCGATGGTGCGGTTCCGCTACCGCTTCCGCGGTGTCATCGGCCGGCTGATCCTCTTTGCCTACCTGACGCCGGGCTCGCTGCTCTTCATTCCGCTCTCGATCGTCATGGCGCAACTCAAACTCGGCAACTCGCTGCAGGGGCTCATCCTCGTCTATCTCACCTTCTCGCTGCCGCTCGCCACCTGGCTGTTGCAGGGCTATTTTCGCGGCGTGCCGCGCGAGCTCGAGGAGCAGGGAATGATCGACGGGCTCACCCGCTTCGGCGCGCTGATCCGCATCGTCTTGCCGCTCTCGGCGCCGGGCATCGCGGCAGTCGCCATCTTCACCTTCACCGGCGCGTGGAACGAGCTGCTCTTTGCGCTCGTCCTCACCACCTCGGAAAGCGTGCGCACCGCGCCGCTCGCGCTCAACTATCTCATCACCAGCGACGTCTTGCCGTGGGGGCCGCTGATGGCCGGAGCCGTCATCTCCTCGGTGCCGCTGATGATCCTCTATTTCGTCGCCCAACGCTTCATGGTCGCCGGCATGACCGAAGGCGGGGTGAAGGGCTGACGGCAAGATCAACACAAGGACATGACGATGAATATCAGGGTCGCGGTGGGCCAGTTCCACGAACTGACGGACGAACGGCTGCGCTTTGCCCAGCAGATCGGGGCCACGGGCCTGCAGATGAACAACCCCACGCTTCCCGGCGACGAGCGCTGGGAAGAAAAGGATGTCCGTGAGCTGGTCAAGAAGGTGGAGGCAGCCGGCCTCAAGTTCGAGGCGATCGAGAACGTCCCCACGCATTTCTATCACAAGGCAATGATGGGGCTCGAAGGCCGCGACCAGCAGATCGAGAACTACCAGGCGACCATTCGCGCCGTGGCTCGCGCCGGCGTGCCGGTGCTCGGCCTCCACTTCATGCCCAACTCGGTCTGGACCACCGATCGCGGCGGCGAGACGCGCGGCGGTGCGACGGCGCGCAAGTTCGACATGGCGGTGGTCGAGGCCAACGCCGAGAACCTCGAAATGCTCCGCTCGTTCATGCCGACGACGCTCGGCCGCGCCTCCTCCATGCCGCTATTCGGCAAGGATGGTCCGGTGATCACCGAAGAGCAGATGTGGTCGAACTACGAGTACTTCATGCGCGCCGTGCTGCCGGTGGCGGAAGAGGAAGGCATCAAGCTCGCGCTCCATCCCGACGATCCGCCGGTGCCGATGCTGGGCGGCGTGGCGCGGCTCTTCTGGCGGCCGGCCAACTTCATCAAGGCCTATGAGATGCTCGGCCGCTCGCCCGCTTGGTCGCTCGACCTCTGCCTCGGCTGCTGCTCGGAAATGACCGGCGGCAAGGCCAATGTCGAAGAGATGATCCGCTATTTCGCGCCCAGGGGCGCCATCTCCTACATCCACTTCCGCGACGTGCAGGGCACGGTGCCGAACTTCACCGAATGCTTCATCGGCGATGGCAACTACGACCCTGCCGAGGTCATCGCGCTCCTCGCCGAGACCGGTTTTACGGGCTTCCTCCTCGACGACCACGTCCCCAAGATGGACGGCGACAGCGACTGGAACCACCGCGGCCGCGCCCACGCCATCGGCTACATGCAGGGCCTGCTGCGGATGCTGGAGTTCAAGAGCAAGGGCTGACTACGAGTCCATCAGTCGGGCCTCCCTCCCCCTTGTGGGGAGGGCAAGCAGAGCTAGGCGCGACAGCGCTGTAGCGGCGCTAGGGTGGGGGTGGCAACTCGCACCGGCGCGTGGGCGTACCCCCACCCAGCTGCGCTAAGGTCCTTCGGACCTAAGCTGCGCTACCCTCCCCACAAGGGGGAGGGAGAACCATGGCTAAACCTCACCCGGCGTAGAGCTGCAGCCCGCCATCCACGCGCAGCAATTGGCCGTGGATGAACTTGGCTTCCGGGCTGCAGAGGAACACCACGCCGTCGGCGATTTCCTCGGGCTCGGCATAGCGGTCGAACGAGGCCTTGTTGGAGTTCATCTTGTCGGGCTCGACCGTGCGCGTCGCCTGGAAGCGCGCGGTCTTGGCCGGTCCGGGGCTCACGCAGTTGACGCGGACGCCGTGCTCCCGAACCTCGGCGGCAAGACAGCGGGTATAGTGGGTCACGGCGGCCTTCAGCGTCGCATAGATGCCGCCATGGCTGAGGCCAACATGAGCGGCCACCGACGCGATGTTGACGACGATGCCGTGCTGGCGCTCCACCATCTGTGGCACGAAGGCCTGGGTCATCAGCATGGTGCCGATGAGGTTGTTGTTGGTGAGGGTGATCAGGTCCTCGTAGGTAATGCCGAGGATGTTGTTGGGCACGGGCTTGCCGCCAGAGGCGCCGATGTCGCCGCCGGCGCAGTTGACGAGGATCTCGACCGGGCCGAACTTGCTCTCGATCTCGCTGCGCATATTGGCCACCGCATCGCGGTCGCCGATATTGCCGGTGACGCCCATGCAGCGCACGCCGAGGGCCTCGATTTGCTTTACCACCTCGCCCAGGTTGCTCGCTTCGCCATACTGGCTGGTGGCCTCCCAGCTTAGGTCGTGCACGACGATGTCGGCGCCCTTGGCGGCGAGCTTGCGCGCCATGACGTTGCCGAGGCCGCGGCCCGAGCCGGACACAAATGCGATTTTACCGGAATGATCCTTTGCCACAGCGGGCCTCCAATTACATCAAGCCAAGCGTCTTGAGGTTCGCGGCGGATTTCCGGTACTGCCCAAGTTCGTATTCGATCAATTCGTGGTCGGCGTTGCGCTGCCACGGGGTGCGCCAGTCCTCGCCCGGCTCGAAGCGGTTCTTCTGCAGAGCCAGCAGGCAGGCGGCGAGCGCTTCCGCCTCCTTGGGCGGGTAGCCGTGCCACCATTCGGGCGTGAACAGTTTTACGTGCCGGTCGTCGAGCGCGCCGATCTCGATGCATGCGATCATCTCGTCATTGTGCTGGGCAAGGATGTCGAACATCTCCTTGTGCGGCACGCAGCCGTCGCCCGAGGGGCAGCGCACGAGACGGAAGCCGTCCGGCTCCATCACGGCGCGATAGTCCTTGATGTGGCAGTGGCGGACATAGGGGGCGATGACGCGGGTGAAGTCGAGCGGCGACTCGGCCACCGGGAAGGTGTTGGCCATGTCGAAGACGATGCGGACATGGGGACCGTATTCGTCGCAAAGGCCGACCAGCTCGCGGCTGGTGAAATCCTGGTGGTTCTCGATCAGCAGCACCAAGTTGGCGGCTTCGAGCTTTGGGACGACGGCCTCGAGCTTCTCGTTCACCGACCTGACGAGGTCGTGCCATTGCTGGCCGGCGGCGGCGCGATCGCCGCAGAGGATCGGGGTCAGTGCCACGCGGATGTATTTGGCGTCGAGCGCCTTGGCGCAGCGTATCAGCAGATCCATGTCGCCGTGCTGCAGCCCCGAGCTCAGCACGCGCTTCCAGCCGAGGGTATCGAGGCGGGCCTTCAGCGCCGCGAGCTCGTCGTCCGACAGCGGCCTCAGCCAGCCTTCCCAGAGCTCGATGGCCTTGCCACCGAGCTCTTCGATCAGCGCGATGAAGCCCTCGAGTCCGGCGCCATTGGGGTTTGCCCGCGGCGTGCCCATGGCCTGGATGCCGAGATAGTAGGTGAGGCCGTAGGGGTTGAGCCCCATGGTCAGTTTCATGTTGTTTCCCCCCAAACCGTCAGCGCAGACCGGCGTCGACGGTGATCGATTGCTTGGTGATCATCCGGCTGTCGTCGGAGGCGAGGAACAGCACCATGCGGGCAATCTCCTCGCCCAGCAGCACCCGCCGGATCGACTGCCGCGAAACCACAGCATCGATTGATTCCTGCGTCTTGTACCAGAGCGCCTTTTGTCGCTCGGTGATCACGGCGCCCGGCTCGATGGCATTGACGCGGATATTGTCGGGGCCGAAACCGCGGCCGAGGGCCCGGGTCAGTCCCAGCACGCCGGCCTTGGCCGTGGCGTAGGAGGGCATCATGTCGGCGCCGCCGCGCCAGGCGATCGAGGAGAAGTTGATGATCGAGCCGCCGCCCAGCTGCCGCATCTGCTTGCGTACCGCCTGCGCGGCGAAGAACTGCGGCTTCAGGTTGATGGACTGGCTCCAGTCCCAGTAGGCCTCGGTGACCTCGTCGATCTGGTGGCGGTCGTCGTTGGCGGCGTTGTTGACCAGGACGCCGATCGGCCCGAGTCTCTCGCCGACCTCGGCGATTGCCGTCTGCAGGGCGGGGATGTCGGTGACGTCGCAGCGGATGAAGAGGCCACCGACCTCAGTCGCAAGTGCCTCCCCCTCGGCGGCGAGCAAGTCGACAAAGCCGACCCTGGCGCCCTGGCCGGCAAAGGCGCGGACGATATCGGCGCCGATCCCGCTCGCGCCGCCGGTGACGAACACGACTCGGCCGGCAAGGCTGGCGTAATTGGCAAAGGCAGAAATTTCAAAAACCTCGGTAGGCAAAAAGCAGTAGGCAACAGGTGCCCCCGTCCCCGTCCCCTCGCCGCAAGAGGGAAGGAGAAAACAACGCCGTATCGACACTGAGGGAGGTCGGGAGGGCTGGTCGGGAGGGTCTCCTTCCCCCTTGCGGGGAAGGGACAGGGCGGGGGATGTCTGTGCGGGAAAGCATCGAGACTAGATCAGTCGCTGCGTCTCGGGATCGAATAGGCAGGCGCGGGTCATGTCGACGGCGAGCGGCATTTCCTCGCCCATTCTGGGCGCCTCGTCGGGGCTGAAGCGGCCGACCACCTCGCGGTCGCCGAACTTCAGCACCGCCATGGTCTCGGCCCCTGTCGGTTCCACGACTTCCACCGGTGCGCTCATCGTGGCGATGCCCGGCTTCTCCGAGCCCGGAACTTGCCGGCTCAGATGCTCGGGGCGAATGCCCAGGACGACGCGCTTGGTCTTGACGCGTTCGGCAACGCCGTTGTGAAGCGGCAGGCTGGCGGTGCCGCCGCCCGCGAGCGGGAACGAGACGGCCGGCCGCCCTCCGGCAGCGCCGACCTCGGCGGAGATGAAGTTCATCGACGGCGAACCCATGAAGCCGGCGACGAAGATGTTGGCCGGCCGGTTGTAGATCGTGTCGGGCTCGGCGAACTGCTGCACCTCGCCCTGGTGCATCACGGCGATCCGCGAGGCGAGCGTCATGGCTTCCACCTGGTCGTGGGTGACGTAGATGGTGGTCTTGCCGATCCGGTGGTGGAGCTTCTTGATCTCGGTGCGCATGTCGACGCGCAGCTTGGCGTCGAGATTCGAGAGCGGTTCGTCGAAGAGGAACAGCTCGGGGTCGCGCACCAGGGCCCGGCCCATGGCGACGCGCTGGCGCTGGCCGCCCGAGAGCTGGCCGGGCTTGCGCCTCAAGAACGGTTCGATCTGCAGGAGCGCCGCCACGCGGGCGATCGCCTCCTCTTGCTGCGCCTTGGGCACGCCGCGGCTTTCCATGCCGAAGGCCATGTTCTCGCGCACCGTCATGGTGGGGTAGAGCGCGTAGCTCTGGAACACCATGGCGATGTCCCGGTCCTTCGGCGCCACCGAATTCACCAGCCGGTCGCCGATCCAGATCTCGCCGGAGGTGACGCTTTCGAGGCCGGCGATCATGGCGAGCAAAGTGGATTTGCCGCAGCCCGAAGGGCCGACCAGGGCGATGAACTCACCGGCCTGGGCCTCGAGGTCGACGCCCTTCAGCACCTCGACATTGCCGTAGTTCTTCCTGAGGTTCCTGATGGTCAAGGACGCCATTTACTTGATTGCTCCCTGGGTAAGGCCGCGGACGAAGTACTTGCCGCCGAAGAAGTAGACGAGCAGCGGCGGCAGCGCGCCGATCAGCACGGCAGCACTCATCACGTCGTAGGTACGCACCGTCGTGCCGCTCATCGAAAGCGCCACCAGTGCCGCGGTGATCGGTTGGTTGGCGCCCGAGTTCAGCACGACGCCAAAGAGGTACTCGTTCCAGATGCCGGTGAACTGCCAGATCACGGTGACGATGATGATCGGCGGCGACAGCGGAATGATGATCTTCCAGAAGATGCGCCAGAAGCCGGCGCCATCGATGCGCGCCGCTTTGATGAGATCGTCCGGGATGCTCATGTAGTAGTTGCGGAAGAACAGCGTCGTGAACGACAGGCCCTGGATGCAATGCACCAGCACGAGGCCGTAGACGGAGTTCGCCAGCCCGATCTTGCCGAGCAGGAAGGCCCAGGGCAGCAGCGCGATCTGACCGGGCATGAAGACGCCAAGCAGCATGCAGCCGAAGACGATCTCCGAGCCGGGGAAGCGCCACTTGGAGAGGACATAGCCGTTGATGGCGCCGAGCAGGGT
>DATCRS010000380.1:0-16703 GCA_036568845.1 Devosia sp.
CCATCGTCGCTGCCGACCCGGCCCGCGCCGTCGCCGCGGCGGTGCCGGATGATGCCGAGGCCCTCCTAGCGGTTGAGCGCCTCGCGGATGGTGGAACGGCCGACACCGAGCGCATTGGCAAGGGCGATCTCGGGCGGCAGCTTATCGCCGACCTTGAGACCGGCGCGTTCGATCATGTCGGCAAGCGCATCCAGCACCGCGACGTTGCGCGTGCGCGGCTCAAGCGGCTCGAGAAAGTGCAGCACTCCGTTGTCCGCCACCGGCGGTCCTCCCAGATCGAGGCGCACACTCACCACAGTTTTGGCGCCTTGTCAGCCGTGCTGACGAACCGGCGCCCGTCGCTCCTCCAGATTCAGCATGGCGATCAGCGCCTCGATCAGCAGGTCCATCTGGGCGCGGGAATTGTAGCCCTGCACCGACACCCGGACGATGGAGCGGTCCTGCCAATTGAACACCGGGATTTCGATGCGATAGCGCTCGAGCAGCTCGCGGCCGAACTCGCGCGGATCCCCGATATGCGGCACCGGCATCGCCACCATCTGGGGGGCGCAGAACTCTGGGGAGGAGAGGGGCTCGAGGCCGGTGAAAGCGCGGACGCGGCCGGCCGTCTCCTGCGCCAGCTCGCGGCAGTCGGCAGCGACGCTCGCCCAGTCGTGCTCACGGCGGAAGTCGAGCGCGGCGGGGACGGTGAGCCAGGCCGCGGGATCGCGCGTGCCCTGCATCTCGAGCTGGTCGATGAAGGGGGAGTTGCCGAAGGGGCCTTCTGCGCCGGGCGCCTTGGAGTCGATGGTCCAGCCGTGGCTCACCACCAGCGGGTTGATCATGCCCTGCAGCTCGGGCCGGACATAGAGGAAGGCCGAGCCCTTGGGCGTCATCAGCCACTTGTGGCAGTTGCCCGAGTAGAAATCGGCATCGAGCTTGTCGAGGTTGAGCGGGATGTGGCCGGGCGTGTGCGCGCCGTCGATCACCGTCCAAATGCCGCGCTTTTTCGCCTCGGCTATCGGCCGCTCGATCGGAAAGATCAGCGCGGTGGGCGAGGTGATGTGGCTGAGGAAGAGCACCTTTGTCCGGTCGGTGAAGCCGGCGGCGATGGCGTCGGTGAAGGCTGCTTCGGAGACCAGCGGCAACGGCACCTTCACCGTCACGACCTTCGCGCCGGTGCGGCGGGCGACATAGGCCCAGGTCTTCTCCAGCGCTGAATATTCGTGGTCGGTGGTGAGGATCTCGTCCCCAGGCTTTAGGTCGAGCGATTGCGCGACGATGTTGAGGCCCTCGGTGGCGTTGACGAGCCCCACCACGTTCTCCGGCGTCGTCCCGAGGAAGGCCGAAAGCGCGACGCGCGGCACGCGCATGCGTTCGGTGAGCTCGCGGCCGAGGAAGGCGACCGGCTGCCGCTCCAGCTCCAGCTGCCAGGCCTGGTAGGTCTCGAAGACGGGGCGCGGGCAGGCGCCGAACGAGCCGTGGTTGAGGAAGACGACATCGTCCCGGAGCAGGAAGTGTCGCGCGAGGTTGGACGTCACGTCAGCGGCCTTTCAGGGTGGGGTCGAGCGCATCGCGCAGTCCATCGCCGAAGAGCGTGGTGGCGAGCACTGTGATGGCGAGCGCGGCGGTGGGGAACACCGCCATATGCCAATAGAAGAACATGAAGTTCATGCCGACATTGATCATCTGGCCCCAGCTCGGCGTCGGCGGCGGCACGCCGATGCCGAGGAAGCTCAGCGAGGCTTCGAGCATCATGGCGAGTGGGATGGCGAGCACGAAGCCGACGATGATCGGCGACACTGAATTGGGGATGAGGTGGCGGCGGATAATGTACCAGGGCGAGGCGCCGAGCGCCTGCGCGGCGCGCACGAACTCTTTTTCGCGGAACGATTTCACCTGCGCGCGCACCAGGAGGCAGACTTGTACCCAGCCGAAGAGGGCGGCGATGAAGACGATAGTGAAGAAGCCGCCGCGGGTGAGGGCGCCCAATAGCATCGCGGCGAGCAGCGGCGGCACCACCGAGAAGAGCTCGATCACCCGCATGATGATCCAGTCGGTGCGGCCGCCGAAATAGCCGGCCAGCGCCCCGAGCGGGATGCCGATCAGCACCGAGAACGTCGCGGCCGCAAAGCCGATGGTCAGCGAGACGCGGGCGCCATAGACGATGCGGGTGAAGAAATCGCGTCCGAGGTCGTCGACGCCGAACCAGAACTCGGCCGAAGGGAAGGCGAGGGCCTGGGTGAGATAGGCCTGCGCCGCCGGGTCGGTCTTGGTGAAGAGCGGCGCAAAGATCGCGGCCAGCATCAGCACCAGGAGGACGATGCCGCTCGCCATGGCGGCCTTGTTGGCGCCGAAGCGGCGCCAGGCGAAGTAGAGCGGGCTCCGCTGCCGCTGCACTGCCGGACGCGCCAGCTCGGGCTTGGCTTCGACCTCGCTGCTCATCGGCCGTGCTCGGTAAAGCGGATGCGCGGGTTGAGCCAGGCATAGGCGATGTCGGAGAGGAGATAGGCGACGCAGTAGAAGAAGGTGACCATGAGGATCAGCGCCATCTCCAGCGGATAGTCACGGTTCTCGATCGAGGAGACGAAGTAGGCGCCGAGCCCCGGTACGCGGAACATGGATTCAACGAAGATCGAGCCGGTCGCGGTGCCGATGAACATGGGCAGAAACACCGTCACCATCGGGATGGCCGAGTTGCGCAAGACGTGCTGGAAGACGATGCGCTTTTCAGAGAGGCCCTTGGCGCGGAGCGCGGTGACGAAGGGGCGGTTGAGCGTATCGAGCATGGCCGAGCGGGTGTAGCGCGCATAGGTCGCGAGCGGGATCGCCGCATAGGCCATGATCGGCAGGATCCAGCGCTCGGGCTTGCCCCAGCCGCTGGCCGGCAGCCAGTTGAGCCAGACCGAAAAGACCAGGATCAGCAGCATCGAGATGACGAAGACCGGAATCGTGAGGCCCAGCGTCGCCAGTGTCGAAGCGAGATAGTCGATCCAGCTGTTGCGCCGCAGCGCTGCGGCCATGCCGAGCAGGATGCCGAGCGGAACGCCGACCAGCATGCCGAGGCCACCGAGGACGAGGCTGGGCGGCCAGGCATTGGCGAGGAGGCTCAAGACGGTCTCGCCCGGCGCCTGGTAAGGGACGCCGAAATCGAAGCGCAGCACGCCGGCCATGTAATTGACGTATTGCACCCAGAGCGGCTGATCGAGGCCGAGCTTGGCCATCAGGGTATCGCGGACGGCCTTGGAGACGGGCATGTCGTTGCCGTCGAAGGGGCCGCCGGGCACCGCGTGCATCATCAGGAAGACGATCAGCGAGACCACGAAGAAGGTCACCGCAACCGAGGCCAGCCGCTTGATGATGTAGAAGATCATGGCGTCACCACCGCTTCGACCAGGTGGCCGGGGCCGATGGCGACGAGCTGCGGCAGCTCGGCCGGGGCCGGTCCATCGCTGAGAGTCGAGCGCGACAAGCGCGGGGTCGCGGCGGCGATCTCGGCGGCCTTGAGGAATGTGCGCTGCCGCTTGTGCCGCGGGTTGCTCGCGGGGATCGCGTCGAGCAAGGCGCGGGTATAGGGGTGCTGCGGGCTGGCGAAGAGTCTTGCCGTCGGCGCCTGCTCGACGATGCGCCCACGATACATCACGGCGACGGTGTCGGTCAGCGAGCGCACGGTGCCGAGGTCGTGGCTGATGAACAGCATCGAAAGCCCCATCTCGCGTTGCAGGGACTTCAATAACCCGATGATCTGCGCCTTGACCGTGACGTCGAGGGCCGAGGTGGGTTCGTCGGCGATCAGCACGGTCGGTTCGAGGATCAGGGCGCGAGCGATGGCGACGCGCTGGCGCTGGCCGCCGGAGAGCTCGTGCGGATAGCGGTTGCCGAAGCTGCGGTCGAGGCCAACGCGCTCCAGCCAATCGAGCGCGAGCTCGATCTGCTGGCGCGGTGGCATGGCGTTGTGGATGTGCAGCGGCTCGGCGACGATCTCGGCCAGGGTCATCATCGGGTCGAGGGCCGAATAGCTGTCCTGGAACACCACCTGCATGCGGCGGCGGAAGCTCTTCAATTCGGCGCTGTCGAGGCGGCTGATATCAGCGCCGTCGACCAAGATCTGTCCGCCGCTCGGTTCGGTCAACCGCAGGGCCATCATCCCGGTGGTGCTCTTGCCCGAGCCGGACTCGCCCACCAGCCCAACGATGCTGTTGCGGGGCAGGCTGAGGCTGACGCTGCGGACCGCATGGTGAGGCAGGTAGGTCGGCACGAAGCCGCCGCGCCGCCGCAGCATGTAAACCTTGGAGAGATCGCGCAGCTCCAGCGCCGGCGCGACTTCGGACGGCCTTGGTGCAGGCGGCGGTGCGCCGGTGGCGAGACCGGCAAGCAACTGCTGGGTGTAGCTGTGGGCCGGGGCATCGAAGATCTGCTGCACCGAGCCTTCCTCCATCACCCGGCCGCCATACATGACGACGACGCGGTCGACGGTTTCGGCGATCACGCCGAGGTCGTGGGTGATCATGATCAGCGCCATGCCGAATTCGGCCTGCAGCGATTTGATGAGCTGCAGGATCTGCGCCTGGATGGTGACGTCGAGCGCGGTGGTCGGCTCGTCGGCGATCAGCAGTTTCGGCCGGCAGGAGAGCGCCATGGCGATCATCGCCCGCTGCAGCATGCCGCCGGAGAGCTGGTGGGGATAGTGGCCGAGCACGTCGGCGGCATTCTCGATCTCGACGCGGCGCAGCAGTTGCTCGGCTTCCGCCAGCGCTTCGCGCTTGGAGACGCGCCGATGCGTGCGGATGGTCTCGACGATCTGGTGGCCGATGGTGAAAACCGGATCGAAGGCAGTCATCGGGTCCTGGAAGATCATGGCGGCCGAGCGGCCACGCAACTGGGAGAGCATGGACCTGGAGGCTCTCAATACGTCGACGCTGTCGAGCATCAGGCGGTCGGCGCTGATGTCGGCGGTGGGTCCGAGCAGGCGCATCAGCGCCATGCAGGTCACCGACTTGCCCGAGCCGGACTCGCCGACAATGCCGAGGCTTTCGCCCTCGTCGAGCGAAAAGCTGACGCCGCGCACCGCGTCTATGGTGCCGCCGTGCTGGCCAAAGCTCACCCGCAGGTTGGAAATGTCGACGAGTGCCATGCGGTGCGATCGTTCCCGGTCGTGGGCGTCCTCCAGCCGGAGCCGGAGGACGCAGGGCAGAACTCTACTGCTTCACGTTGATGTGCGAGTAGAGGAAGTTGCCGATGCGATCGAGCGGGGTGAAACCCTTCGAGTTCGGGGTCACGCCCGGGCCGGTGATGTCTTCGCTCACCACCGCCATGATGATCGGGTGCACCAGTGGCACGATCAGCCCCTGGTCGATCATCACCTGCTCGGCCTGCTCGTAGAGCTTCACGCGCTCTTCCCAGTTCGGGTTCGAGTCCGCCTCGGCGACGAACTTGTCGTATTCCGGCACGTGATAGCTGTGACGGCCGCCATTGTAGAAGATGCCGTAGAAGTTCGAGGGGTCGAGGTAGTCGTACTCGTAGGGCGCAAGATAGAGGTTGTTCTTGCGCGCCAGCATGCCCTCCATCCAGTCCTTGCCCGGCATCACGCGGATCTGCATGTCGATGCCGAGGATCTGCTTGAACTGGGCCTGCAGGTACTGGGCCATCGGTGGCAGGATGGCGCCGTTATAGCCGCCCTCCTCGCGGAACCAGATCTCGACCTGCGGGAAGCCCTCGCCGTTCGGGTACCCGGCCTTGGCCATCAACTCTTTGGCCTTTTCGGGGTCGAACACCGCCTGCTTGGCGACGTTCTCGCTGTAGCCGGGATAGCCCGGGGCGAGGATCGAATGCGCCGGAATGGCGATGTCCTTGAGCACGGTCTGGGTCAGCTCGTCGCGATTGACGGCGTAATAGAAGGCGCGGCGCACATCGACATTGTCGAACGGCGCGGCCTCGAGGTCGAACGAGATGTAGGAGGTCGCGAACACCGTGTTGGTGCGGATCTGGTCCGGCATGCGGCCCTGCATCATCGGGATCTGGCCGGCATTCAAATAGGTGAAGGCGAGGTCGCCAGCGAGGAACGCGGGCATGCCGACTTCGGGCAGGCCGACCGACGGGTCCATGGTGAGCTCGTCGACCTCGGCTGGCCACGGGCCGGTGTAGGTTTCGTTCTTCACCAGCACCACGGAGTTGTTCGACTTCTCCCAGGACTTGAGCTTGAACGGGCCGGAGGAGACGACGGTCTCGACATTGGTCGACCAATCGTCGCCATGCGCGTCGAACTGGTGCTTAGGCACCGGATACCAGAGGGACACCACGCTGGGCATATAGGGCTTGGGCGCGGTCGAGGTGATCTCGAGCGTCTTGTCGTCGACGGCCCTGAGACCCAGTGTCTCCGGGCCGGCCTTGCCTTCAGTGACTTCCTTCCAGCCCTTGATGCCGCCGGCAAAGTCCCAATACCAGGCGAAGTCATAGCCGGACGTCGCCGCGTGCTGCAGGGCGAAGACATAGTCCTCGGCCGTCAGCGGCTCGCCGTCGCTCCAGACCAGTCCGTCCCGGAGCTTGAAGGTCCAGGTGAGGCCATCGTCCGACTGGGTCCAGCTCTCGGCGGCGAGCGGAGTCAGCTGGTATTCATTGTCGAAACTGGTAAGCGGCACCTGCAGCAGTTCCGAGCCCGAGGCACGCGCGTAGACCGTCTTCATGTAGTCCATGTAGGTGCCGGTGGTGGAGCCGCCGGGCACCGTCAGCTTGGTCTCAGCCACCGCCGGTGCTGCGGCAAGGCCCGCAGCAACCGCCAGCGCGCCGACAAACTTCAGCAACGCATTCATCGTGTTCCCTCCGTGTAGCCTTCGAGCAGGTTCGATCCTGCTAATGACATATGTCTGACAAATAGCCGACGGCGTGGCAAGCGCTTGCACGAGCCTCAGCGATGGAACCAAATGGCCCGGCAGGCGTTTGATGCGACCTTGGGGAGGGGCTTTCCAAATGTCGGCCGAATGGCGGAGCACGGTTGCTAACACATGGCAATACATGCTCTTTTGTTGCTGCGTAGCGAAGCCGGCATGGGGGCGGAAGCGACGGTGATCAGGGGCGCCTATAGCCTTCCGTCTCGATTGCTGCTGCTGATCGCCGGGCTGACGCTGCCCGTCCTGGCCTTCGTCACCTTCGTCCTGCTCCAGCACGCCGCCTCGCAACAGCACAGCTATGCCGAACAGGCTTCGCGGCTTGCGAGCCTCGTCGGCCGCATCGTCGACGACGAACTCACCCGTCTGGCCGCACTGCTCCGTGGCGCGAGCATTTCGGGGCGACTGGAGGCTCTCGATTTCCGAGGCTTCCAGCTCGAGGCCCAGCATCTCGCGGCCGGTACAGACTACGTCGTCTTGCTGCGTGACCTCGACCAGACGCAGTATCTCAATACCGCGGTCGCATACGGCGAGCCGCTGCCGCAGGCAGTGCCGATCAGCGCAGCCGAGCGCGAGGCGTTTCAGTCAGGCAAGACAGTCTTCGGATCGGTCTACAAGAGTCCTCTGAACGGCGAATTCCGCGTGCCTGTCGCTGTTCCGGTCACCGTCGGCGGAAAACTGCTTGTATTGGCGCTGACGGTGCCCGCGGCTCATTTCGGTCGCTTGCTCGAGGGCGCTGCACCTCCGGACTGGATCGTCACCATCGGCGACGCCACCGGCACGATCGTCGGGCGCTCTGCCGATAACGAGAAATATGAAGGCCAGCCGGCTCTGCCCGCCTATCTGGCGCTGGCCACCGGCCAAGCGGGCAGTTTTCATATTACCGGCTTTGGCGGGCGCAAGCTGCTGACCGGCTACTCCCGTTCTGGGCTCTCCGGTTGGCTCACCGGCGCCAACGTCCCCGTCGAGGTGGTCGAGCGTCCCCTCTGGCTGAGCGTGGGCGGCATCCTCCTCGCCGCTACCCTGTCGGCCATGGCGGCTGGCGGCATCAGCTGGGCGTTCGTTCGGCATTTTCGACGGGCCTCGGCGACACTCATCAACTACGCCCGTGCGTCGGATGCTGATGGGCCGCCTCAGGGCACGACGGGGCTGCATGAATTCGACCAGGTCATCGAAGCCCTGGTGGCGGCCCGTGGCCAGCGCTCGACCGCCGAGAACCTGCTGAGACAGCGCACACGGGAACTCGAAGTCGTCCTCGACGCGGTGCCCGCCGGCGTCTGGTTCACCTACGATCCGTCGGTGCGGGAGGTGAAGCGGAACGCACAGGCGTCGCGGCTCCTGCGCTTGCCCAGCGATGAAGGGGCCTCGATCGGCTCGGGCGCGCTCGCCCATTTCCAGGTCCTTCGGAACGGTACGCTCTGCAGTGCCTCCGATCTGCCGCTGCAGCGCGCCTTCGACGGCGAGGAGGTGGCGGACGAGGAATATGTCTTCCGCTTCACCGACGGCTCCGAGATCACGCTGCTCACCGGAGCAGAGCCGCTGCGCGCGGCGGACGGCAAGGTCATTGGCGCGGTCTCGGTGAGCCTCGACATCACCGACCGCAAGCGCAGCGAAACGCGGCAGAAGCTGCTCATCAACGAGCTCAACCACCGCGTCAAGAATACCCTCGCCACAGTGCAGTCCATCGCGCGGCGCACCATCCGCAACGCCAGTTCGCTCGACGAGGCCGATCATGCGCTTTCGGCACGCTTGGTGGCGGTGGGGCGTGCCTATGACGTGCTCACCAAGGAGCACTGGGAGGGGGCAAGCATCCATGAGACGCTGGGCCGCGCGCTCGGCGGCTATGCGGCGGGGCGGATCGCACTCGCCGGCGATGACGTCCGGCTCTCCCCTTCGGGCAGCGTCACCATTTCGCTGGTCGTACACGAGCTTGCGGTCAACGCCACCAAGTACGGCGCGCTCTCGAACGATGCCGGTAAGGTAGAGATCGGCTGGACGGTACGAGAGGTGGCGGATGGGCGCGTGCTCACCATGACCTGGCGGGAAAGCGGCGGGCCGGAGGTCAGGGCCCCCAGCCGCAAAGGTTTTGGCACCGACCTTCTCTCAAAGCTCTCCACTTCCGAGGGCGTCCCCTACAGCCTGGAATTCGATCCGGCCGGCGTGGTCTGCGTCTTCTCGATGTATCTCTCCGACGTGGCGCGCGCCGAGTAGCGGCTCAGGCCTGGTGGAAATAAGTCGAGCGCATCTGCCGTGGCGTGATGCCATAGGCAGTGCGGAACTGCTCGTAGAACTGGCTGAGCGAGGTGAAGCCGGATTCGAAGGCGACGTTCTCGATCGAAAGGCTGCCTTCGAAGAGCAGGGCCCGCGCCCGGATCAGCCGCATGCGCACCACGAACTTGTGCAGCGAGACGTTCATCACCGAGGTGAAGAGGTTGAGCGCATAATTGGGGTGAAGGCCTACGACTTTCGCGATGTCCTCGGCGCGCAGCGGCTCGCTGAGATTCTCGAGGATGTGCCGCGTCATCGCCACCACGTAGCGCAGCGGTGTCGCCCCGCGCGTCGCCGGAGTCACGGCCTCGATCCAGGGAGGCAAAAGTTCCTCCCAGCCGTCCACCGAGGCACGCCGCAGCATCAGCGCGATCTCGGATTTCAGGATATCCGCGCGCTCGGCGTCGCCGCGGCGATAGTCGTTGTACCAGCGCATCAGCGTATCGTTACCGATAGTGTCGGTGGGCAGCGCGATCATACCGCCGCCCATCATGGTCTCGGTCAGCGCGCCGAGGTTGGGCATGTGCAGGAAGGAGTCGAGCGGCAGGTAGACGTTGCACTGCCGGCTGTCGTTGTTCGGGCCTCGGTCGATCGACACGGTGCGGTGCGGGATGCCGGCCCAGAACAGCACCAGCCGCTGTGACGGCACCTTGATCGGCTTGCCGTCCAGCACGTAGTCCATGCAGCCCGCGGTCAGCCAATTCATCTCGATATGGCCGTGGAAATGTTCCTGCGGCATCAACTGGGGATCGAACCAGCGGATACCGAAGCGGCCGAACGCCGAGCTCTTGGCATAGAACTGCCGATCGGGGCGCGGCACCGGCGGTGTTGGCTTGCCGCGGGCCTTGTCTGGCGGGAACTGTCGCGGCAGCTCATTCATGACGTCGCCTTTAAAAGCCGGAAATACTCATTCAGATAATCGGATTGTTCACATTTGCGCAAGGGCTACGATTTTGCTGCTGGGACGAACGGTGGTGGGTCGGAGGGACCCTTCGCCGGCGCGTGTTGCGCAAGTCCCGAGCCCTAGGGAGGAAACATGCGTAAACACCCATTTGCCCTTGGCGGGGCAACCCTCCTGCTCGGCGTCTCGATGATCGCCACGCAGGCACTCGCGGGGTCGCCCACGACCCCGCCAGACCCGCCGAAGTTCGAGGCGCAGCAGTCGCCGAACTTCGTGGCGGTCTCCGATATCCTCGAGTTCAAGGCGCTGCCCGAGTACCATGAGCCGGAATACGTCAAGTCCATGGTCGACGACGGCGTGCTCCCGCCGGTGAAGGACCGGCTCCCCAAGGAGCCGATGGTCTACAAGACCGGCAACATGCCCGACGGCGTCGGCGTCTACGGCGACGTGATGCGCCACGTCATCGGCGGCCGGCCGCAGGGCTGGAACTTCCTTGCCGGCAACAACCAGGGTTGGGGCGGCATCGACATCGGCATGTACGAATGTCTCACCCGTACCGGCCCGCTCTTCGAGGTCAAGGCCGAGGATCTGCAGCCGATGCCGAACCTGGCCAAGAGCTGGGAATGGTCGGAGGATGGGCATCAGCTCACCATGCACCTGATCGAAGGCGCCAAGTGGTCGGACGGCGTCCCGTTCACCTCCGAGGACGTGATGTTCACCTGGGAGAACATCCAGGATCCCAACATCACGCCGGCGGTCGGCACCACCCCCTCCACCTTCGGCGAGGGCACCACGCTCGAGGCGGTGGACGACTACACCATCCGCTGGACCTTCAAGGAACCGTTCGCCACGCAGTACCTGTACCAGATGGCCTACGGCAACATGTGCCCCAACCCGGCGCACATCCTCAGCCCGAAATATCCCAAGAACGACCCGTCGGTCACCTACGAGGAATACAAGAACTTCCCGCCGCCGGAATACATGAACTATCCGGTGCTGGGCGCCTGGGTGGTTACCGGCTATCGGCCTGACGACATCGTCATCCTGCGTCGCAACCCCTACTACTGGAAGGTCGACGAGGCGGGCAACCAGCTGCCTTACCTCGATGAGGTGCAGTACAAGCTCTCGACCTGGGGCGACCGCGACGTGCAGGCCGTTGCCGGCACCGGCGACTTCTCCAACCTCGAACAGCCGGAGAACTTCGTCGAATCGCTCAAGCGCGCTGCCGATCCCAACTCGCCGGCCCGCCTCGCCTTCGGCGCTCGGACCATCGCCTACACCCTGTTCCCGAACCTCTCGGGCAATGGCTGGGGCGACCCGGACGAACGCGGTCAGGCCGTCCGCGACCTCAACCGGAACGCCGACTTCCGTCGGGCCGTGACCGAGGCGATCGACCGGCAGCAACTGGGCGAGGCGCTGGTCAAGGGGCCGTTCACGGTTCCCTATCCGGGTGGCCTGTTTGCCGAAACGTCGTTCTATGACAAGGCCTCGACGGCGTACTACGCCTACGATGCCGAAGGCGCCAAGGCAGATCTCGCCAAGGCCGGATTGACCGACACGGATGGTGACGGCTTCGTCAACTTCCCGGCCGGCGTCATGAATGGTGGCAATGTCGAAGTCACCATGATGATCAACGCCGACTACCAGACCGACAAGACCATCGGCGAAACCATCGTCGCCATGATGGAACGTGTCGGGCTGCGGGTCATCCCGAACATCGTCAGCGGTACGACCCTGCAGAACATGAGTCAGGCCGGTCAGTACGACTGGTGGATGAGCCGCATCAATTCGCCGGAACTATCCACTGTGGTGCAGAACACCCCGGCGCTTGCTCCGACCGGTCCGCAGATTGCTCTGCACCACCGTGCTGGCAAGGACGGCTCGCTCGACTTACTACCGTTCGAGCAGGAGATGGTGGATGTGGTCAACAAGTTCACCACGACCAAGGACTCTGCCGAGCGTGTCGATCTGATGAAGCAGTACCAGAAGCTCTACACGGAAAACGTGTGGGCCATCGGGCTTACGCAGTATCCCGGTGCGCTGATCATCAACAAGCGTTTCGCCAACATCCCGCCCGGTGCGCCGATCTACATGTACAACTGGGCGGAAGACAACATCATCCGCGAGCGTGTGTACGTTCCGGCCGACCAGCAGCATCCTGAATACGAGCTGCAAAAGGATACCCTCCCGGGTGCTCCCGGCTAGTCCACGGCTGACGTGAGACTGCCACACCGGGACAAGGGGGCGCCGCTCCCTTGTCCCACCCTGGCCCAGCGGAGCTGACTGAATGTTGCGTTTCCTCGTCCAACGGATCCTGACCGCGATCCCGGTGCTCCTGATCCTGAGCCTCGTGACGTTCACGATCATCCATTTCAAGCCCGGCGATTACGGCGATTACGTCTACAGCACCCTGGTCAGCCGCGGTGTTTCCACCATCGAGGCCGGCCGCGTCGCCGATGCGGCACGGGCGCAGTACAACCTCAATGATCCGTTTCTCATCCAGTATGCCAAGTGGATCTTCGGCATCGTCACGCGCGGCGATTTCGGCTTCAGCTTCTTCTACAACCGTCCGGTGAGCGCCATCCTGGCTGAGCGGCTCCCGGGCACCATTCTCCTGGCGCTGACCTGCCACCTCCTGGCGAGCGCGATCGGCATCAGCCTGGGCATCATCGCTGCTACCCGGCAGTATAGCTGGGCCGATACGGCGGTGACCTTCATCTCGTTTCTCGGCACCACTGTGCCGCGGTTCCTGCTCGCGATCATCATTCTCTATATCCTGGCGTTCAAGCTCAACTCGCAGAACTTCGGCACCTTCTTCTCGCCGCAGTACAGTGCTGCGCCGTGGAGTTGGGCCAAGTTCGTCGACCTCGTGCAGCATGTCTGGCCAGTGGTCTTCGTCGCTACCTTCGGCGGGCTCGCCTACAATGTGCGCGTGATGCGCGGAAACCTGCTCGACACGCTCAACGCCCAATATGTCGAGACGGCCCGCGCCAAGGGTCTCTCCGAGGGGGCTGTCGTGCTCAAGCATGCCGTGCCCAACGCCATCCACCCACTCATCGCCTACCAGGGCGTCGTCCTGCCCTACATGCTCACCGGCGAGATCGAGGTGGCGATCGTCTTCTCCCTCGCCACCGTCGGTCCGGCCATCGTGTCCTCGGTGGCGGTGGGCGACATCTACGTGACCGCGACCTTCCTGCTAGTCCTCGCGGCGGTGCTGATCGCCGGCAACATCATTGCCGACATCCTCCTGGCGGTGCTCGACCCGCGCATCCGCATCGGGGGAGACAACACATGACCGACGTCGAGATTCGTCAGGATCCCTTGCCGCAGGACGAGACCACCAGCCGCACCGCGCCGGAGGCTCCCCCGACTGCGCCGCCGGCCAACAGCCGCTTCGCCAATACCAGCGAAAGCTACGCCATCCTCGTCTGGCGGCGATTCCGGCGCTCGGCCAGCGGCATGATCGGCCTTATCCTCGTGACGCTGCTCCTCCTCATGTCGGTGTTCGCCGACTTCGTGGCGCCGGTGAACCCCAAGGAGTCGTTCCTCGGCTTCGCGCCGCCCGACGGCATCAGCTTTATGGCACCCGACGGGTCTTTCTCCCTCATGCCGCGCGTCTATCCCACCGTGGAGACGGGCGAGTTCGACCCCATCACCTTCCAGCCTCTCACCGGGCCCGACCTGGAGAACCCGATCGAGCTGGGCTTCTTCGTCAAAGGGTATTCCTACAAGTTCTTCGAGCTGTTTCCCGCCGACATCCACCTCTTCGGCTCGGTGGACGGCCGCCCCGTGCATTTCCTCGGCACTGACAAGCTCGGGCGCGATATCCTGTCGCGCGGCATCGTCGGTTCGCGCATCTCGCTCACCATTGCGTTGATCGTGGTGACCATCACCACGACCATCGGCACGCTGGTGGGGATCACCTCGGGCTATCTCGGCGGGCGGGTCGATGCCTGGGTGCAGCGCTTCGTCGACATCATGCTCGCCTTCCCGCAGCTGCCGCTCTACCTGGCATTGACCACCCTCATCCCCATCACAGCGCCGTCGAACGTCTTCATCGCCTTCGTCATCGGCGTCATGGCGGCGCTCGGCTGGGCCCAGCTCAGCCGCGAAGTGCGCGGCAAGACGCTGGCGCTCGCCCATGTCGATTATGTGAGGGCAGCCGTGGCGGTCGGCGCCGGCGATGGACGCATCATCGTCCGTCACATCCTGCCCAACGTGCTCTCGCACGTCATCGTCGCCGTCACCCTGCAGATCCCGGCCATCGTGCTCCTCGAAAGCTTCCTTGGCTTCCTCGGTTTCGCGGTGAAGCCGCCGCTGATCTCCTGGGGCCTGATGCTCCAGGACACCGGCACCTTCTCGGTGATCGGCTCCTATCCGTGGATCCTTTCTCCCGTGGGGTTCGTCCTCGCCACCGTTTTCGCATTCAACGCGCTGGGCGATGGCCTGCGCGATGCGATCGATCCCTACTGAGTTGCCCGCCATGACCATCGCCTCCACCGACGATCTCAGCCCACCCGAGCGTCACGACCTCGGCAGCCACGGCCGCGAGCTGATCCTTGATGCCCGGAATATCGGCGTCGACTTCAAGGTCGAGGGCGGCATCGTCAATGCCGTGCACGACGTCTCGTTCCAGCTGCACAAGGGCGAAACCATCGCGCTCGTCGGCGAGAGCGGCTCGGGAAAATCGGTGACGGCCCGTACGGTGATGCGGCTCCTCACCAAGCGCGCGACGATCAACAAGCAGACCCGCATCACGCTGTCGGGCAAGGACGTGATCGCCCTCAGCGACGCCGAGATGCGGAAGCTCCGCGGCAACGACCTGACGATGATCTTCCAGGAGCCGATGAGCTCGCTGAACCCGGTCTACACGATCGGGCAGCAGCTCTGCGAAATCCTGCACCTCCACAACCGCATCAGCCGGTCCGAGGCGATGAAGCGCGCCGAGGCGCTGCTCGAGGAAGTTCAAATTCCCGAGCCTGCCGCTCGCCTTCGTCAGTACCCGCACCAGCTCTCCGGCGGCCAGCGCCAGCGGGTGATGATCGCCATGGCCCTCGCCAACCGGCCCGACGTGCTGATCGCCGACGAGCCGACCACCGCCCTCGACGTCACCGTGCAGGCCCAGATCCTCAACCTCATCAAGGATCTCAAGGCCAAGTACGGGATGGCCGTGATCCTCATCACGCACGACCTCACCATCGTCCGGCAGTTTTCCGACTATGTCTACGTGATGCAGAACGGCCGGGTGCAGGAGCACAACACCACCGAGGCATTGTTCCAGAATCCTCGGCACGCCTATACCCAGCACCTCCTCGCCTCCGAGCCCAAGGGGTCGGCCGTTCCGATCGTGTCCAATTCGCCGACGGTGCTGGAAGGCAAGGACGTCAAGGTCGCCTTCACGCTCAAGCGTGGCGGCTTCTTCAAGCCGGATTTCTTCGAGCTCGTCGCAGTCGACAAGCTCTCGCTCAACCTCAAGCGGCACGAAACCCTCGGCCTCGTCGGCGAATCCGGATCGGGCAAGACCACCTTCGGGCAGGCATTGATCCGGCTGATCTCCAACCAGGGCGGCGAAATCGTCTTCGACGGCGAGCGCATCGACGGCAAGGACCGCACGGCCATGCGGCCGCTGCGCAGCCGCATGCAGATCGTCTTCCAGGATCCCTTCGCCTCGCTCAATCCGCGCATGAGCGTGCGCCAGATCATCGAAGAAGGTCTGATCGTCAACAATATCGGCAAGGACACGCGCGACCGTGTCGGCCGTGTCCGCCAGGCCCTGCGCGACGCCGGCATGCCCGATACCATCCTCAACCGCTTCCCGCACGAGTTTTCCGGCGGCCAGCGGCAGCGCCTCGCCATTGCCCGCGCCATCGCGCTCGAGCCCGAATTCATCCTGCTCGACGAACCGACCTCGGCGCTGGACCTTTCGGTCCAGGCGCAGATCATCGAGCTGCTGCGCAAGCTGCAGGCCGAGAAGGGCCTCAGCTATCTCTTCATCTCGCACGACCTCAAGGTCGTCAAAGCCCTCTGCCATCGGGTGATGGTCATGCAATACGGCAAGATCGTCGAGCAGGGCCCGGTCAATGACGTGCTAGAGAACCCGCAGACCGACTACACCCGGCGGCTCGTCCGCGCCGCCTTCGAAATCGCCGCCTAGGGCGGCCCGCCTCACGACTGGAGACTTTTATGGCTAACCCCAAGATCACGTTCATTGGCGCCGGCTCGTCGGTGTTCATGAAGAACATCGTCGGCGACATCTTGCAGCGCGAAGCGCTGACCGGCGCCGAAATCCGGCTGATGGACATCAATCCGCAGCGCCTCGAGGAAAGCGAGATCATCGCCAACAAGCTCGTCAACACCCTTGGCGTGCCCGCGACGGTCAGGACCTTCTCCAACCAGCGCCAGGCGCTGGACGGCACCAATTTTGTCGTCGTCTGCTTCCAGATTGGTGGCTACGAGCCCTCGACCGTCGTCGATTTCGACGTGCCGAAGAAATACAACCTCCGCCAGACCATCGCCGACACGCTCGGCGTCGGCGGCATCATGCGCGGCATCCGCACCGTGCCGCACCTCTGGAGCATCTGCGAGGACATGCTCGAGGTCGCCCCCGAGGCGATCATGCTGCAATACGTCAACCCGATGGCCATCAACACCTGGGCCATCGCCGAGAAGTA
>DATCRS010000381.1:0-4671 GCA_036568845.1 Devosia sp.
TCGCCTGCCTCACCTTCCGCGATATTTCCGAGCGGCGACGGTCTGAGGAGCATCTCAAGTTCCTCGCCAGTCACGATCCGCTCACCGGCACGCTCTCTCGCCTCGAGATGGTCGCGGTCGTCCATGCCCAATGCCGCGGCGAGCGCGGGCGGGATGCCGGAGTGACGATGATCCTCGTCGATCTCTCCCGGTTCAAGACGGTCAACGAGACGCTGGGCCACAGCTATGGCGACATGGTGCTGAAGCAGGTGGCCAGCCGTCTCTACGCTTGCGGTGCCGACGCCATCGCACGGGTCGGCGGCGACAGCTTTGCGCTGTTCCTTCGCCGCCGGATGGCGACGGACGAGCTGCTGCGCTATGGCGCCGAGATCGTGTCGCGAGTGTCAGTCCCCTACACGCTCACAGGGGGACACCAGGCGCTCATCGCGGCGAGCGCGGGTGCCACGCATTCGGGTCTCTCGGGCTTTGACCCCGACGTTCTCCTCAGCCACGCGGACATGGCGCTCTCAGTCGCCAAGGATACGCCGGGAGGGGGCGTGGCGCTTTTCTCACAGGACATGGAAGACCGCCTGCAGGAAAAGCAGGACATGGACGTCGCCCTGCGCGAGGCCATCGACCACAGGCAGCTTTCGCTCACGTTCCAGCCGCAGGTCGCCCTCGGCGACGAGCACCTGGTCGGCGTGGAGGCACTGGTGCGCTGGCAGCACCCCGACCTCGGCATCGTCTCGCCAGCCCGTTTCATTCCGCTCGCGGAAGAGACCGGGCTCATCATCGAAATCGGACGCTGGGTGATGATCGAGGCTTGCCGCGAGGTGGTGCGATGGCCCGAGGAGATCAAGGTCGCCGTCAACGTCTCCCCGATCCAGTTCGTCATGAGCGATGTCGTGCGCGACGTGCGCGAAGCGCTCGATCTCTCCGGCCTGCCACCGCATCGGCTGGAGATCGAGATCACCGAGGGGATGTTCGTCTCGAAGTCGCAGACCACCATCGACACCCTGCAAAGGCTGCGTGACATGGGGGTGGGAGTCGCGCTCGACGATTTCGGCACGGGGTATTCCTCGCTCAGCTATCTCGGTCGACTGCCCGTCAACAAGATCAAGATCGACCAAGGTTTCGTGAAGCGACTGCCAGCGGACGCCGAGTCTGGCGCAATTATCCGGGCGGTGATGACGCTTTCCGAAACCCTCGACAAGATGGTGGTTGCCGAAGGCATCGAGACGGCCGATCAGGCCTGGATGCTGAGGATGATGGGCTGCCAGATCGGCCAGGGTTACCATTTCGGGCGTCCGCGCACCGCCGCCGAGATGCAGGCATGGTTCCGCGACCGCGGCGGCGAACCGCGGCCGATGACCGCCTGAGGCATTGTTTTCGCCGCAATGGCGGGGCAGGTTCCGCCCGACTGATTTGCGGAGTCTCTCGTTTGACCGCCTTCGACCTCAAGACGCTCGCGGTGTGTTGCGCCGCCGGGTGGCTCGTCTTTGCCGCGCCCACCTCTGCTCAGACGCTCGACCAGATGGCCGGCCAGATGATCATTGTCGGTTTCGCTGGAGACGACGTCGATGATGCCGGAGTCGCCGAAGCCCGCAAGGAGATCGCCGATGGGCTCCTGGGCGGTGTCATGTACCTCAAGACCAACGTCGCAAGCCTCAGTGACGTGAAGGCCATGAACGAGGCGTTTCGTGCCGCCTCGCCGGAGCTGCTGCCATTCCTCACGCTTGACCAGGAAGGTGGGGTCGTCGAGCGGCTGACGAAGGATGTGGGCTTTCCCGAAACGCCGAGCGCCGCGAATGTCGCGGCTGCGGGAATCGAGAGCGCGCGTTCGACCTACAACAAGATGGCCGCCGGCATTGCTGACTTGGGTTTCACCGTCAATTTCGGACCGGTGGTCGACCTCAACCGCAACAAGAACAATCAGGTGATCGCCAAGTACGGCCGCTCCTACGGCTCAAGCGCCAATACCGTCACCATCTTCGCCGAGCAGTTCATCGCCGCGCATCATCAGGTCGGTCTGGTGACATCCTTGAAGCACTTTCCCGGCCACGGCTCGAGCACGGCGGACAGCCACGAAGGCTTCGTGGATATCTCCAAGAGCTGGGACCCGAGCGAGCTCGACCCCTATCGCCAGCTGTTCGCAGAAGGTTACGCCGACTTCGTGATGGTCGGGCATCTCTTCCATTCGGGCTATGCTGCCGACGGTGACCTCAAGCTTCCGGCGAGCCTCTCGCCTGAGTGGATCACCGGGGTCTTACGTCAAGAGCTCGGCTTTAAGGGGGTGGTGATCAGCGACGACCTCGAAATGGGCGCCGTCCGCGAGCACTATACGCTCGAGGATACCGTGCTGCGGGCGGTTCGCGCCGGCATGGACGTGCTGCTCTTTTCCAATACCGCCAAGGCTCGCCCGACTCTCGCCGCCGAGATCCGCAAGATCCTTGTGGACGAAGCCGAGGCCGATCCGGCGTTCAAGGCGCGTATCGAGGAGAGCTACGCCCGCATCAATGCCCTCAAGGGCCAACTGAAGTAGCTGGGCCTGCGGGTTTTTCCCCCGCCGATCCCGGTCCGGACGCCGCCAGCTGTTTCATCTGTCATGCAAACGGCCTAATCTCCGCGTCCCGAGACGCAAAGGGATGATGCGATTTGGCTGATGAAGCGAGGGAGGTGCGGCGCGTCCGCGCGCTGTTTCTTTCCGACGTCCATCTGGGCATGCGGGCCTCGCGGGTAGGGCAACTGCTCGATTTCCTGCGCTGGCATGAGGCCGACGCGATCTACCTCGTTGGCGACATTGTCGATGGCTGGCGTTTGGCCAAGGGCTGGCACTGGCCGGCCGACTACCATGTGCTCTTGGACGTCATGTTCCAGAAGGCACTGGCCGGCACACGCATCGTTGTACTCCCAGGTAATCACGACGAGTTCCTGCGCGAGTATCTCGGTACCTATTTCGGCGAGATCGAGTTCGTCGATCGCACCATCCACACCACCGCTACCGGCAAGACCTATCTCGTCATCCATGGCGATCAGTTCGACGTCGTTGTCGAGCACGCCAAGTGGCTCGCCCATGTCGGCGACTGGGCTTACCGGGCCGCGCTTCGCATCAATGGCGTCGTTAATTGGGTACGCCGACGCATGGGCCTCACCTACTGGTCGCTCTCGGCCTGGGCCAAGCACAAGGTCAAGAACGCCGTTTCGGTGATCGGCCGATTCGAGGAAGCGTTGTCGCTCGAGGCGCGCGAAAGCGGCGTTGATGGCGTGATTTGCGGCCATATCCACTACGCCGACATGCACGAGCGACTGGGCGTCCACTACGTCAATACCGGCGATTGGGTGGAAAGCTGCACGGCCGTGGTCGAAACGCATGAGGGCGAACTGCAGATCGTCAAATGGAGCGAAACGCCGCCGGAACGCCGCCGCAGGCCACGCTTCCGGCGGGCGCGGGAAGCCGAGCTGCCGTCTAACCCGCCCGCCGCCTGAGGGAAACAGGCGGCGATTGCGCCGTGCGGGCACTGGTGCGATGATTCAGCAAGGTGGGATTCTCCCACCGGAGCACTCCCCCATGTCCACCGTTCGCGAGGCGCAGGGCGCTTTTTCGCCCGAACTGCGTGCCTCGATCTATCATTTCATGGTTTTTGGTTCGACCGGCATATCCTCGGTCTACTTCGCCATCTGGCTCAGCAATCGCGGCATCACGCCGGACGAAACCGGCGTCATCACCGCCGTGCCGGTGCTGACGATGCTCGCCATCAACGTCTTGGTGGGCCGGCTCGCCGACAAGGCGAACGACTGGCGGCAGGTCATCATCATCCTTTCGCTTATTGCCGGGGCGGTGCCGATCGGGCTCTTCTTCGTCTCCGGGTTCTGGGGCATCTTGCTGATCTGGACGCTTTGCGTCGTCCCCGCCTCGGCGACCGTGCCGGTGATCGATGCGGCGACCTTGCGCATGACGCAGCGCCGCGGCACCAACTTCGGCGTGGTTAGGGGCTGGGGTACGGTCGGCTACACGGTCAGCACGGCGCTCGCCGGCCCGATTCTCTCGCTGGCGGGGGAGGGTGCCTTTCTGCCGCTCTTTCTTGGGCTGTCGCTGCTGCGGGCCCTGATTTCGCTGCAGCTGCCGCGCTTCCGTGCCCCTGACCATGCCGCAGCCGCTGCCGGCGAGCCGAAGTCGCGCCTCAAGGATGTGCTCAAACCCTGGTTCGTGCTGCCGCTGGTCGGCTTGGGCATCGTCTACTCGACCAATGGCGCGCTGTCACAGTTTGCGGCGCTGCTCTGGCGCGACCAGGGCATCGATGAAGCCATCATCGGACCGCTGATCGCGATTGGCGCCGCCGCCGAGGCGGTGATGATGTTCTTCTGGCGCCGGCTCAACATCAAGGTCTCTGCCCGCCATCTCATCATTTTCGCCGCAGTCGTCGGAGCGATCCGCTGGGGCGCGATGGGCTTTTCACCGCCGGTCTGGGTGTTGGCGATCCTTCAGCTGCTCCATTCGGTGACCTTCGCGGTGAGCTATCTGGGCGGCATCTACTTCATCGCCAACTGGACCAGCGAGGACATCGCGGCAGAAGCGCAGGGCTTTTCCTATGTGCTCCAGCAGGGGATGACGGTCGTCGCCTTGCTCGGCTTCGGCTGGTTTACCGCGCAACTCGGCGCCGGTGCCTGGTTCGTGCTCGCGGCCTACAGCCT
>DATCRS010000382.1:0-7455 GCA_036568845.1 Devosia sp.
GGACGCATCGAGTTCATCGATCGCGACTCCCCGGAGGGGCTCGGCCTGATCCGGCACGACGCCGCGCACGTCCTCGCCGAGGCCGTACAGGAACTCTGGCCCGGTACGCAGGTGACGATTGGGCCCGTGATCGAGAACGGCTTCTACTACGACTTCAAGCGCGACACGCCCTTCTCGGAGGACGATTTCCCGGTCATCGAAAAGAAGATGGCCGAGATCGTCGCGCGTGGCGCCGCCTTCACCAAGGAGGTCTGGAGCCGCGACGAGGCCAAAAAGGTGTTCCGGGCCAAAGGCGAGGACTTCAAGGTCGAACTGGTCGACGCTATCCCGGCAGACCAGTCGATCAAGATCTACAAGCAGGGCCAGTGGTTCGACCTCTGCCGCGGCCCGCACATGCGCACGACCAAGGATGTCGGCTCCGCCTTCAAGCTCACCAAGGTGGCCGGCGCCTATTGGCGTGGCGACAGCCGCAACCCGGTGCTCTCGCGCATCTACGGGACGGCCTTCGCCAACCAGAAGGAGCTCGACGACTACCTCCACATGCTGGAGGAGGCGGAAAAGCGCGACCATCGCAAGATCGGCAAGGAACTCGACCTCTTTCACCTGCAGGAAGAGGCGCAGGGTTCGGTGTTCTGGCACCCCAAGGGCTACGTCATCTACAACCAGATGGAGGCCTATATCCGGCGCCGGCTCAACGGTTCGGGCTATGTCGAGGTGAAGACGCCGCAGCTGATGAACTCGAAATTCTGGATCGCGTCGGGGCACTGGGGCAAGTACCGCGAGAACATGTTCGTGGTGCCCGACGAGGTCCCCAACACCGAGGAGGAAGGTCCGGTCCTGAAGGGCGACGGCGAGCTCATGGCACTGAAGCCGATGAACTGCCCCGCCCATATCCAGATCTTCAACCAGGGCATCAAGTCCTATCGCGACCTGCCGATCCGCATGGCCGAGTTCGGCTGCTGCCACCGCAACGAGGCGCATGGCGCGCTCCATGGCCTCATGCGCGTGCGGCAGATGACCCAGGACGACGCGCACATCTTCTGCCGCGAAGACCAGATCCAGTCCGAGACGGAGCACTTCGTGCATCTGCTCTACTCGGTCTACGGGCACATGGGTTTCGACAATGTGGTGATCAAGCTCGCCACCCGGCCGGAGAAGTTCGGCGGCACCATCGAGCGCTGGGACGCGGCCGAAAAGGCCCTGGGCGATGCCCTCAAGGCCACCGGCTACGATTTCGAGATCGCCGAGGGCGAGGGTGCGTTCTACGCCCCCAAGCTCGAGTTCCATTTGAAGGACGCCATCGGCCGTTCCTGGCAGGTGGGCACGCTGCAGCTCGACTACGTACTGCCCGAGCGGCTGGACGCCACCTATGTGGCCGAAGACGGCTCGCGCAAGTACGCGGTGATGCTGCATCGCGCGATCCTCGGCTCGCTCGAGCGCTTCATCGGCATGATGATCGAGAACTATGCCGGCAAGATGCCGATGTGGCTCGCGCCGGTGCAGGTCGTCGTCGCCACCATCGTCTCGGATGCGGACGCCTATGCCGAAAAGCTGGTCAACCAGCTCAAGGCCGCCGGTATCCGCGCCGAGCTGGACGTCCGCAACGAGAAGATCAACTACAAGGTGCGTGAGCACTCGATGCAGAAGATCCCGCTGATGTTCGTGGTCGGCAAGCGCGAGGCCGAGGAGGGGACCGTCTCGGTCCGCCGTCTCGGCGCCGAGGGCCAGCAGGTCCGTCCGGCAATGGACGCCATAGTCGACTTGATGGCGGAAGCCGTGCCGCCGGACCTCAGGCAGCAGAAGCAGGCGGCATAAAGTGAGGGGCGCCCGCGAGGCGCCCCTTTTCATATTCAGGCGGCGGCGATTTCGAAGGTGATGCGTTTGGTTGCCTTCATGGGCAGCAGGCAGCGCGACAGCAGATGCGCCGGCTCATCGCCGCAGTTGCGATAGGCAAAGGCGACGCCGGCAGGCACGCGGACAAAGCCGCCGGCAGCGACGTATCCGACGGCGCCGCCGATCATGAACTCCATCGCGCCCTGCTCGACGACGAACACCGTTTCGGAGCGTTCGTTCACTCGCGCGGGCACCTGTACCTGCGGTGGGACGGTGTGGGCATGCGCGCGGTAGCGCAGATCGGCGCCATCGGCATTGGCAAGGAAGATCACCTTGTCGCCGGCGAGGAAGAAGGATTTGGACATGACACGCCCCTCCGAATATGCCCCCACGATCCGGAGAATAGCCCCTTCCATCTGAACGCAGCTTGAACGGCCGCAGTGAACCTAGCTGTGCGTAACCCGTTCAATTTCCTGCACACCGGCTGTCGAACAGTGCTAGGCAGTTGCGGTTGCGTCAGTTTTAGCGGATTTCAGCCATGGCACGCGCGCTTTACGTGGTGATCTTCAGCCGCGACCGGTGGTGGGTAGACTACGAAGGAAAGGCCCACGGCCCCTTCGATACGCGCGAGCTGGCCGCCACCGAGGCCAAGCAACTGGCCCAGTTCGCCGCCCATTCCGGCCGCTCGAGCGAAGTGCTCGTCCCCGACGACACCGGCCGCCACCGCGTCGTCTGGGAAAGCGCCATCGAATATCCCGGCCACGAGAGCTTCCGCGCGGCTGAGTAAGCGAGGGGCTTCAGCCCCCCACCTTGGCGGCCTTGGCCTCGTCCCACCACCAGATGGTCGGGAACCCCACCGAATAGGCAGGCAGTTTTTCGGGGCGGCCGAAGCGATCCCACCGCGCCACGCGTTCGTCGACAGCGGCATAGCTCGGGATGATGATCTGGTGCGCCAGCAGCACCCGGTCGAGGGCATGCGTCGCCGCGATCAGCGTTTCACGGTCGTCGGCATAAATTACCTTGTCGATCAGCGCATCGATTCCGGGGTCCTTGATACCCGAATAGTTGCGCGAGCTGGGCGTATCGGCCGCGACCGATCCCCAGAAATCGAGCTGCTCGTTCCCAGGCGAGAGGGTTTGTCCCCAGGCCGTATAGGTGATGTCGAAATCGCGCGTCCGTAGGCGGTCCTGGTACTGCGCGGAGTCCGCCGACCGGATGGTCGCCTGGATGCCGATGCGGCCAAGGTTGGTGACGAGGCTCTCCGCCACGGGCTCGATAGTGGGGCCGTCGAGAAGGATTTCGATGGTGAACGGGCGGCCGTCCGGCGTCATCCGCGTGCTGCCGTTGAGCACATAGCCCGCCTCGTCGAGCAGCTTCACCGCCTCGCCGAGATTCTTGCGCAGGTTTTCCGCACCCCCGATGGGGTTCGCATAGCGGGTGGTGAAGACCTCGGCGGGGATCAGGTCCTTCACGCTGTTGAGGATGTCCAGCTCCTCGCCCTGCGGCGGCCCGTCTGGGGCGGCCAGCTCGGTGCGGAAGAAGAACGAATTGACGCGCTTGTATTCGCCATAGAACAGCGTCTTCTGCAGCTGTTCGAAGTCGAAGGCGTAGTTGAGCGCGCGGCGCACCCGTTCGTCCTGGAACTGCGGCTTGCGAAGGTTGTAGACGAAGCCCACCATGGCGCCGTTGTCGGCCATCGGCTCGGCGAAGCGCTCGCGGACCACGCGGCCGTCATTGGCGGCAGGAAAGTCGTAGGCCGTGGCCCAGCGCTTCGCCTGGTTTTCGGTCCAGTAGTCGAACTGGTCCGCCTTGAAGGCCTCAAAGGCCACGGCGAGGTCACGAAAATACTCGTAGCGGACGGTGTCGAAGTTGTTCGTGCCGATCTCGGTCGGCTTGTTGGCCGCCCAGTAGTCCTCGACGCGCCTGTAGGTGACCGAGGTGCCGGCATTGAAGGAATCCAGCCGATATGGCCCCGATCCCATCGGCAGCTCCAGGGTGGACGCGCCGATGTTGCGTTGCTTGCCGTTGGCGTCGGTGCCTTCCCACCAGTGCTTGGGCAGAATGGGAAATTCGCCCACGATGAGCGGCAGCTCGCGGTTGCCGGTCTGCTTGAAGGTGAAGGTCACCTCCCGGTCGCCCGTCTGTTCCGCTTTTTCGACGTTGGCGTAGTAGCTCGACATGAACTTGTTGAGCTCCCGGGCCTTGTCGAAGCTCCAGATGACGTCCTCGGGGGTGATCGGCTGGCCGTCCCACCACTTTGCGTCCGGGTCGAGCCGGAAGGTGGCAGAAGAGAAGTCGGCCGGGTACGAGAGCGCCTCGGCGACCAGCCCGTAGGCGGTCGAGGTTTCGTCGAGCGTATGGGTCAGCAGTGACTCATAGACGAAGCCCGCGGTGGGGGCCGCCTCGCCCTTGTCGAGGATCGGGTTGAAGGTGTCGAAGCTGCCAAAGCCGGCGAGCCGCACGGTCCCGCCCTTTGGCGCATCCGGATTGACATAGTCCAACTGCTTGAAGTCCTCGGGGTACTTCAGCTCCCCCATCAATGAGATGCCGTGGTGCCAGACCTTTTCGGTCGACGCCGGTGCGGCATCTTGGGCGAAGGCGGGGGTGAAGATGAGGGCGGCGGCGAAAGCGATCGAGGCGAAGGATTTCATCTTGTTCTTTTGTCCTTTTGCCGAGGGTTTCGGGGCAGTTTAGGAGCGGAAACCGTCAAGTCGAGACCGTTTGCCGCGTTTGTGTTCAAATTTGGGGGCAGCGAGCACACTCATGGGCGCGATCCCGTGCCCTCTGCCCGCAGATCGAAGGCGGCCGCCATCAGGGCTCGCGTGTAGTCCGACTTGGGGTTCTCGAACACCTCGCGCGCCGGGCCGTATTCCACCGACTTGCCATCACGCATCACCAGGATGTCGTTGGCCAGCGCCCGTACCACGCGCAGGTCGTGCGAGATGAAGAGGTAGGAGAGTCGATACTTGCGCTGCAGCTCGCGCAAGAGGTCCACCACATGCGCCTGCACGCTCATGTCGAGGGCCGATGTCGGTTCGTCGAGCACCACGAATTTGGGCTGCAGCACCATGGCGCGGGCGATGGCGATGCGCTGGCGCTGGCCGCCGGAGAACTCGTGCGGGTAGCGGAAGCGGGTTTCGGGATCGAGCCCGACCTCGCGCAGCACCTCGACGACGCGCGCATCGATCTCGGCTCGTCCCAGCGATTTCTGGTGCACCTGCAGACCCTCGGCAACGATCTCGCCGACTGCCATGCGCGGACTCAGCGAGCCGAACGGGTCCTGGAAGACGATCTGCATGTCCTTGCGCAGCGGCCGCAGCGCCTTCCACGACAGCGCGTCGATGGGGCGGCCGAGATAGGCGATGCGGCCTTTCGAGCCGATCAACCGGAGCAGGGCCCGTCCCAGTGTCGTCTTGCCTGAGCCACTTTCGCCGACGACGCCCAGCGTCTCGCCCTCGCGGACGACCACGTCGACATCGTCCACGGCCTTGAAGTGGCCTGTGGTGCGCATGAAGATGCCGCGGCGAACCGGGAACCAGACCTTCAGGTCCTTGGCCTCGATCAAGGGGCGCGCATCCGGCACCGGCTCAGGTGGCGCGCCCTTGGGTTCGGCGGCCAGCAGCTTCTTGGTGTAGGCGTGCTGCGGCCGGGTGAAGATCTGCTCGGTGGGGCCGCTCTCGACGATCCGTCCCTCGGTCATCACATGGGTCATGTCAGCCATCTGCCGCACGATGCCGAGATCGTGGGTGATGAACAGAATGGCCATGCCATGCCGCTGCTGCAGCGATCGCAGCAACTCGAGGATCTGCGCCTGCACGGTGACGTCGAGCGCGGTGGTGGGCTCGTCGGCAATCAGCAGCTCCGGTTCGTTGGCGAGCGCCATGGCGATCATCACGCGCTGCCTTTGCCCGCCCGACAGCTGGTGCGGAAACGCCTCGAGCTTGGCTTCGGGATCGGGGATGCCGACCTCCTTGAGCAGCTCCAGCGTACGAACCCGGGCCGCGGCCTTCGAGTGTCCCTGGTGGGTGATCAGTGCCTCGCCGATCTGTCGCTCGACCCGATGCAGCGGATTGAGCGAGCTCATCGGCTCCTGGAAGATCATCGAGATCGGTCCGCCGCGGACCCGGCGCAGCTCCGGGTCGCGTGCCGTCATCAGGTCCTTGCCGTCGAAGAGGATTTCGCCACTGGGGTGGCTGGCCTGCGGGTAGGGCAGGAGTTTCAGGATCGAGAGGGCGGTGACCGATTTCCCCGACCCGCTCTCGCCCACCAGTGCCACCGTCTCGCCGCGCCTGATATCGAACGACACACCCTCGACTGCCGGTACGGCGATCCCGCCAGAGGTGAAGTCGACCTTGAGATCGCGGATGGAGAGGAGGATGTCGCTCATCGGAACGACTTCCGCGGATCGAAGGCGTCGCGCACGCCTTCGCCTACAAAGACCACCAGCGTCAGGATCAGCGAGACCGAAAAGAAGCCGATGATGCCGAGCCAGGGCGCCTGGAGGTTCTCCTTGCCCTGGCTCAGCAGCTCGCCGAGCGACGGCGAGCCCACGGGCAGGCCGTAGCCCAGGAAGTCGAGCGATGTCAGCGTGGTGATCGAGCCCGAGAGAATGAAGGGCATGAAGGTCACGGTCGCAACCATCGCATTGGGCAAGAGGTGCCGGACCATGATTGTAGAGTTGGAAACGCCCAGCGCCCGTGCCGCCGCCACGTATTCGAAGTTGCGGGCCCGCAGAAACTCGGCTCGCACGACACCCACCAGCGCCACCCAGGAAAAGAGCAGCAGGATGATCAGCAGGGTCCAGAAGCTCGGCACGATGACGCTCGAAATGATGAGCAGCAGGTAGAGCGAGGGCACCGAGGACCAGATCTCGATGAGCCGCTGGCCGATCAGGTCGATCCAGCCGCCGAAATAGCCCTGCATGGCGCCGGCGAGGATGCCGATCGCGGACGAGAAGATCGTCAATGTCAGCCCGAACAGTACCGAGATGCGAATGCCGTAAAGGACACGCGCCAGCACGTCGCGGCCCTGGTCGTCCGTGCCGAGCCAGTGGAAGTTGCCGAGATTGCAGTCGGGATCGGCCGTGCCCAGCGGGTAGGCCTGGCAGCGCGTCTCGGCATCCAGCAGCCACGACGGTGGCGAGGGGGCGGCGGTGGGCAGTGCCGTATCGACCGTTCGATAGTCGAAGCGGATCGGCGGCCACAGCATCCAGCCATTGGCATTGATCTCTTCGGCGATGAATGGATCGCGGTACTGCGTCTCGGCGAGAAAACCGCCGAACTTGCTTTCCGGATAGTTCACCACCACCGGGAACAGCAACTCGCCCTTATAGGAAAGGAGGATAGGCCGGTCGTTGGCGATGAGCTCGGAAAAGAGCGTCGCGACGAAGAGGATGAGGAAAATCCAGAGCGACCACACGGCCCGCCGGTTGGCCCTGAAGGCCGCCAGCCGCCGCTGGTTGATCGGCGACAGGATGGCCGAACGCGGGGCATCCGCCGGGGCAAAGGCAACAAAGGCGTTACCGAAAAGCGCCGCGGACGCCATCAGACTTCCCGGCTCTCGAAGTCGATGCGCGGATCGATCCACATATACATGAGGTCGGAGATGAGCCCGATGATGAGC
>DATCRS010000383.1:0-4997 GCA_036568845.1 Devosia sp.
TTGCTGGTCTCCGGCGAAACCGCCGGCACGACGGTGGCAACGACAATGATGGCGGCCGCCTGGGCTGGGATCCGGGTATTCGCGACCGGTGGCATCGGCGGCGTGCACCGGGGCGCGGAGACCACGTTCGACATCTCCGCCGACCTCGAAGAGCTGAGCCGCACGCAGGTCGCGGTGGTCTGCGCGGGGGCCAAATCCATCCTCGACATCCCCAAGACGCTGGAAACCCTCGAAACCAACGGCGTGCCGGTGCTGGGCTGGAAGACCGAGGATTTTCCCGCCTTCTGGGCCCGCGCCAGCGGGCAGAAGGTGGATCATCGGATCGAGACCGCCGAGCAGGCGGCCAAGGTCATCGACCTGCAGTTCGCGCTCGGCATGGGCGGCGTCCTCGTCGCCAACCCGATTCCCGAAAGCCACGCCATGGATGCCAAGGCCATCGAGGCGCGGATCGAGGAAGCGATCAAGGGGGCGGAGCGGGAAGGGGTGAGCCGCAAGGAGCTGACGCCGTTCCTTCTGAAACGCATCTTCGAGCTCACAGAAGGCAAGAGCCTCGTCGCCAACATTGCGCTGGTTGAGAACAACGCGGCGGTAGCAGCGGAAATCGCGGTGGCGCTGAGCCGGCTGCCGCGCAGCGTCAAGGTCGGCTGATGAGCGACAAGCGGGTCCTGGTGATCGGCGACGTGATGACCGATGTCATCGTCAAACCGGAAGGGCCGCTGGTACGAGGCTCGGACCGCCGTGCGGCGATCCAGAGCCGGCCGGGCGGGTCCGGCGCCAATCAGGCCGTGTGGCTCGGGTCGATGGGGACGAAGGTGAGCTTCGTCGCTCGCGTCGGGGCCAAGGACAAGCCGCATCTCGAAGCCTATTTCAAAGGCTTCTACGTCGACCCCATCCTCATTGCCGATCCACAGAAGCCCTCGGGCGTCTTGGTGATCATCGTCGACCAGGATGGCGAGCGGAGCTTTCTGACCGATCGGGGCGCCAACCTCGCGCTCTCGCCCTCCGACATGCCGGTCTGGCTGCTCGACGAAACAGCTCTGGTGCTGGTTTCCGGGTATTCGCTGTTTGCCGAGGGGCCGAGGCGGGCGGTGCAGTGGCTTGCCGAGGAAGCACGGCGGCGCAAGATTCCGGTCGCCATCGACGCGGCGTCCGAGGGTTTCCTTCTCGAGGTAGGAACTCGGGCGTTCCTCGAATGGACCAAGGGCATGTCGACGCTCTTTGCCAATGCGGACGAGGCCAAGGCGCTGTCGGGCACCGATATTCTCGAAGACCAGATGATCGCGCTCGGGCTGCATTTTGACCGGGTGATCATCAAGCGCGGAGCGCAGGGGGCGGCCGTCGGGGATCGCCGTGGCGTGCGGTTGGAGAAGCCGGCGCCCTTCGCCAAAGTCGTGGACACGACAGGGGCAGGGGATGCGTTTGCCGCGGGGTTCATCACCGCCGAACTCGAAGGCGCCAGCGAGGAGCAGTGCCTATTGAGCGGGATCAAGGCGGGAGCGGAGGCGGTGAAGACATTGGGCGGGCAGCCGGTCTAGGGTCGATCAGCCCTTTGGAGCCGGCGCGAGCATTGTGCACTCAATCCGGGGACGACGATGGCGACCAAGAAGAGCGAAACAACCAGCAAGAAAGTGGCAACGGTTGCCTCGAAGCTGCTGCGCGACAAGTCCAGCAGCGCAGCCGTGAAGTCGGTGGCGGCTTCGGCGCTGACCCAGAAGGTCAAATCGAAGTAGGCTGCGCTCGTTACTCCGCCTCGGCGCACCAGTCGAAGTCGTGGGGCATGTAGGCGGGCCGGGTTCCGTCGATGTCGCCCAATTCGGCGAGATAGGTAGTGTGGACCTCGTCTCGGGTGTGGATCAGGTCGAGGTTCCAGCAGCCGCGGGCGAGCTGGTGGGCTTCGTCGTGGAGCGTGGTCTCAAAACGCTCGCCCACGATCTTGCCGAGCACCCGGATCACGTTGCCCTTCGGGTCGACATAGATGCGCCCCTGCCGGGTGATGGCGGGGCCGTCGGTGGCCATGTCGGGCGATGTCATCTCGGTGTAGACGAAGGCAAGCGTGCCGTCCGGGCGGTAGCAGAGGGTCTGCTCCTCGCTGGCGATGGCGTCGATGAGGAAGGTGCGCTTGAGGATGGAGGGGCCAAAGCCTTCCGAGCCCTGGTCCCAGAATTCGAAGAAGTCCGCATAACCGCCATCGTGGACGCGGCGCCAGCCGTACCAGTTGTCCGGCTGGGCGGTGAGATGATCGGTGCAGGCGGCCCAGGCGGCGCGGATTTCCTCGATGGCCGGGGGGTCGGCGGCAGCGGCGGGGGTTGCCAACAGCAGGGTAACGGCGAGGAGGCGGCGGAGCATCAATGGGCACTCCCGTTGAGGTGATCTGTATCGTCCGGCCGGCTTTTCCAGCCGCGGGAGAATAGCACGGCGACAAGGATCGCGCCGAACAGTTCGGGATAGATGAGGACCATGCCCAACCAGGCGTTGCCGCCAAGCAGGGTGGTGACCCAAATGCCGAGGAACATCAGGGCGAAGAGCGTGACGAAGAACACCGCGATGGTAGCAAGCAGGCGCATGACGGTCCCCCGTGTGATGGACGGGCCGGACGTACGGGATCGCGGCTGAAGCGGGCATGAATGGGACCGCGACCAAAACACGACGAGCCAACCTCTCAGTCGTCTCCCTCCTCCTTGTGGGGAGGGATCAAGGGTGGGGGTGATTTTGCGCACCGGTGCGTGGGTTTACCCCCACCCAGCGCCAAGCTGCGCTGCCCTCCCCACAAGGGGGAGGGAGAACCGAGCTCCGTGCCCGAAAGGATGACTGGTGGGGTGCCGCACCCCTGGTCGGTCGCGTGCCGCCAAGCACGCGATCCGAGAGCCGGCTAGATCCTCAGATCGCCAGATATTCCTTGCGCAGGTCTTCGCTGTCGAGAACGGCTTTGGCGGTGCCGGTGAAGGCGACTTCGCCGGTGTCGAGGATCACGGCGCGATCGGCGAGGCGGAGCGCGGCGATGGCGTTCTGCTCGACGATGACGGTGGTTATACCCATTGCCTTGATTTCGTTGAGGATGCGCTCGATCTCCTCGACGATCACCGGAGCGAGGCCCTCGTAGGGCTCGTCGAGCAGCAGGAGCTTGAGGTCGCGGGCGAGGGCGCGGGCGATGGCGAGCATCTGCTGCTCGCCGCCCGAGAGAGTGACGCCTTCCTGGCGGCGCCGCTCGGCGAGGCGCGGAAAATGCTGGTAGATGCGGTCGAGCTCCCAGCCATTGCCCGGCGCGACCTTGGCGATGGTGAGGTTCTCCTCGACCGTCAGGCCCTGGATGATGCGGCGATCCTCGGGGACGAGCTGGATGCCGGCGCGGGCGGCCTCGAAGCTCTTCATCCGGTGGATCGGCTGGCCATCGAGCCAGATTTCGCCGGCATGGAGGGCCGGGTTGTCGACGCGGGCAATGGTGCGGAGCGTCGAGGTCTTGCCGGCGCCGTTGCGGCCGAGCAAAGCCAGGATTTCGCCGTGGCGGATGTCGAACGAGACACCCTGCACGATGTAGCTTTCGCCGTAGTAGGCGTGGAGGTCCCTGGCGGCAAAGAAGGGCGTCTCCAGCGGCACGGTGCGCTCGGCGTACTGGGCGGTGGAGATGGTCTCGGCATCCATGGTCATCGCGCTCATCAGTGGACGGCCTCCTGCCGGTGGGCGCCGCCGAGGTACGCCTCCTGCACCTTGGGGTTGCCTCGAACCTCGTCGGGGAGACCCTCGGCGATGATGCGGCCGCCGGAAAGGACCGAGATCTTATCGGCCAGAGAGAACACCACATGCATGTCGTGCTCAATGATGACCTTGGTCATACCGCGAGCCTTGATCTTTTTCAGGAGCTCGATGGTGGTGTTGGTATCATGCCTGCTCATGCCGGCCGTCGGTTCGTCGAGCAGCAGCAGGCGGGGATGCTGGATGAGGCACATGGCGAGCTCCATCCGACGCTTGTCGCCACGGCTCAGGGCGCCGGCGTGGGTCGTTCGGCGTTCGTAGAGGCCGACGTCCTCGAGGATGGATTCAGCTTCGGCCTGCAGTTCGCGTTCCGCTTCCAGAGCCCGCCAGATGTTGATGCGGAAGGCGCCGTCGCGCTTGGCGAAGGCCGGCGCCATGACGTTCTGGAGCACCGACAGCTCGGGGAAGATTTCCGGTGTCTGGAAGACGCGGACGACGCCGAGTTGGTTGATCTCGTGCGGCTTCTTGCCGGTCAGTACCTGGCCGTCGAAGACCACGGCGCCGCGTGAGGGCGGCAGGCGGCCGATGATGACGTTGAGCAGCGTCGACTTGCCGGCCCCGTTGGGGCCGATGATGGCGTGAGTCTTGCCCTCTTCGACCTGCAGGTCGATGTCAGAGAGGGCATGGAGGCCGCCGAAATGCTTGTGCACGTCGGCAACGTGAAGGACGACATTGGTGGGGGTCTCGTCCATGGGGGTCACTCGGCGAGTTGGGTGCGCAGCGCGCGTGGTGTGGCAGGCGGGGTACGGCGGCGGAACAGGGCGCCCAGCCGCCGCACCCCCTCCATGATGCCGCCGGGAAGAAAGATGACGACGAGCACGAAGAGCAGGCCAAGGGTGAGATGCCAGCCCTCGCCGACGAACTTGCTCGCCACGGTCACCACCGGATCGGCGATTTCGGGCGGCAGGAAGTCGAAGAAGCGGTGCAGCACACCCTCGTTGAAGGCCGAGAAGATGTTTTCGAAGTACTTGATGAGCCAGGCGCCGATCACCGGGCCGACCAGCGTGCCGACGCCGCCGAGGATGGTCATCAGCACCACCTCGCCAGAGGCCGTCCACTGCATGCGCTCGGCGCCGGCGAGCGGGTCGGTGATCGCCAGCAGCGCACCGGCGAGGCCGGCATACATGCCCGAGATGACGAAGGCGGTGAGGGCGTAGGGCTTGGTGTCGAAACCGGTGTAGTTCATGCGCGTCTGGTTCGACTTGATCGCCCGCAGCATCATGCCGAACGGCGAGGAGAAGATCTTG
>DATCRS010000384.1:0-11852 GCA_036568845.1 Devosia sp.
CCTCTGGTAGCGGCAGGGGTTGCCACCGATCGCCAGGTCGATTGGCGAGGACTGCTTGCGTCAAGCGCGCTTCTTGCGCGCTTCGCGGGCCAGCACCTCATGCATCCGCGTCTGCCAGCCCGGGCCGGCGGACTTGAAATAGTCGACCACGTCTTGGTCCATGCGGATTGTGACCGAGCGCTTGACCGCTTCGGCTTTTGGACGGCCCATCTTGGGAACCGGGATGCCAAGTTCCGCAAAGAATTCCTTGGCGGGACGAAGCTGCTTGATCTGCTCGTCAGTCAGGTAGGGCGCATCGTCCGGCCCAAGCTCAGGAAGGTGTTTGGAGGCCATATTTCTTCATCTCCTTGAGATGCATCGGACGCAGACTGATAATTCGGATGCGGCGACCACGAACCACGAAGACAACCGCAAACGCACGCGGGCCAATGAAGCCGTAAGCGAGCCGCCGGAACTCTCCGTATTGCTGGCGATCGTCGGTTCGGTAGACAGCCTTCTGCCAGTCAAACTGCTCGATCAGCTCGAACCCGAAACCATGCTTCGCCAGGTTGGTCCGGTTCGCCTCGTCCCACTCGTACTGCTCCATCCCGCCCCCGAGCGGATCGCATAGACTTAATGTACGTACATTAAGTCGCGAGGGCAAGGCGGGATCAGACCGCCCGTTGCATGTGCACGATGTCGAGCCAGCGGTCGAACTTGAAGCCCACGGCCTCGTAGCGGCCGACATGGCGAAAGCCGAGCCTCTCGTGCAGCCGGATCGAGTTGGCCCGTTCCGCCGTGATCACGGCGATCATCTGCCTGAACCCCGCGGTCCGGCACTGGTCGAGCAGGGCCTCGAGCAGCTTGCCGCCGATCCCCTGCCCCACCGCGTCCTTGCTCAAATAGATCGAGTCCTCGCAGGTGAAGCGATAGGCCGCGCGCGGGCGGTAGAACGACGCATAGGCGTAGCCCAGCACCTGGCCGGCGCGTTCGGCAATGATCACCGGGTGCCCCAGGTCCACCATCTTGCCGAACCGGTCGGCCATCGCCGCCTCGCTCGGCGCCTCGGTCTCGAAGGTGATCACCGTCTCGTCGACATAGTGCTTGTAGATGGCGGCGACCGCCGGCACGTCGGACCAGGCGAAGGGGCGGAAGGCAACGTCGGACATCAGGGGCTCGGACAAAGGAAAGGGCCGCGATCCTTCATAGATCGCGGCCCCGTGTCAGGTCCAATCAGACTTATCGATACCTGCTATTCGCGGTTGCCGAACAAACGCAGCAGCATCAGGAACAGGTTGATGAAGTCGAGATAGAGGCTCAGCGCGCCCATGATGGCGCCCTTGGCCAGCACGTCGGCGCCGAAGCTGACGTGATAGCTCTCCTTGATCTTCTGCGTGTCGTAGGCGGTGAGGCCGACGAACACCAGGACGCCGATCGCCGAGATGGCGAATTCCAGCATCGAGGACGCAAGGAAGATGTTCACGATCGACGCGATGATGAGGCCAATCAGGCCCATGAGCAGGAAGTTGCCCATGCCGGTGAGGTCACGCTTGGTGGTGTAGCCGTAAAGGCTCATCGCACCGAAGGTCGCGGCGGTGATGAAGAACACCTTGGCGATCGAAGCGTCGGTATAGACCATGAAGATCGACGACAGCGAGAGACCCATCACGGCCGAGAAGGCCCAGAAGGTCGCCTGCGCGGCGCCGACGGAAAGCTTGTTGATGCCGAAGCTCAAGACCAGCACGAAGGCGAGCGGCGCAAGCGCCACCACCCACATCAGCGGGCTGGTGTAGAGCAGTTCGCCCCAGGCGGTCAGCTGGCCATTAGACACGGCAGCCTGGCTGGCGAACCAGGCGACGAGCCCGGTCACCACAAGGCCGATGCCCATGTAGTTGTAGACCTTGAGCATATAGCTCCGAAGGCCCTCGTCGATGGCCGCGGCGGTCCCGGCCCGCGCAGCGGCGATAGTCGGTCTGTCGAATTCAGCCATGTCAGATTCCCTTCCCTGGCAACTCACTAACGGCCGGACATGGCCGCTTCGCCCGATAATATGGCGGCGTCGACAATCCAATACAAGGGAAAGCGACCAGGGTAACCGAACTGTAATGTCGCAGTGCCGCAAGGGCTTGGCGCCTTGTATTGAGGCCGGTAGCCCGGTCGTAACCTTCCGGGGAAACTGCCGCCGGCTGCCATTGCGAGGCGGAACCAATGCGGTCTACGCTCGTCACGCGGGTGTCACGAATCGCGGTGAAAACGCGATGGAGAGAGAGGAGGGTCCTGAATTGCCCAGACTCTTTACCGGTTTGGAGGTTCCCCGCGAGGCGGGCTTCCTGCTCTCGCTCAAGCGAGGGGGCCTGCACGGCGCCCGCTGGATCGACCCCGAGAACTACCACATCACGCTGCGCTTTATCGGCGATGTCGACCATTCGACTGCCAACGAAGTGGCCGATGGTCTGGATCGCCTGGCCGAAAGCGAGGCGTTCAGCATCCGGCTCAACCACCTGGGCTCGTTCGGCGGCGACAAGCCGCGCGCGCTCTATGCCGGCGTCGAGAGCAACGCCACGCTGGCGCACCTGCAGTCGAGCCAGGAGCGGGTGCTGCAACGCCTCGGCCTCTCCCCCGAGGGCCGCAAGTTCGTCCCGCATGTGTCCCTCGCCCGGCTCCGCGGCGCCAGCGCCGAGGAAGTGGCCCGCTTCATGGCCATGGCCGGGCGCTTCGAGCCCATCGAGTTCCCGGTCCGCCGCTTCGTCCTCTATTCCAGCCGCGATTCCGTCGGCGGCGGCCCGTATCGGATCGAAGAGACCTATCCGCTGGCGGCTTGACGGTGGTGGGCCCGTACCTCGTGGTTCGACAAGCTCACCATGAGGTCCTCACAGGGGTCGGTACCCCAGTAGCCTCATCCTGAGCCTGTCGAAGGACGAGGCGTGGCACTGGTTGCTGGACCCTGCCGGGGAAGAAAATGCCCGTGGTGCTACGCGCGAAGGCTATCGGCGTGACGCCGCGTTAACCCCTCCTTCACCATCGCCGGGCAATGAGCACAGCTGTCGCGGCGGCGCGCCAAATTGCCGTCATGATTGCCGCTATGGTCGTCAATTAATTCAAATGCATCTGCGTGAAACCGTTCGGTAACCATAGACCGGCACACTTTATGGCGCGGATGCCCTTGAGGGGGCCTCTTCGAATTAGGGATGCTTCGGCGATGACTTCGATTACCCGCACGCTCTTGGCCGGGCTGCTGGCCGGTGGACTTCTGGCGACCCAGTTGACGGGTGGCGCACTGGCTCAGACCGCCAATGCGACCCAGCTGGCGACCTTCAAGGCGTGGACCGCCTGGAAGGGCAGCGATAACACGGGGGACGTCTGTTACATCTCGGCACAACCCGACAAGTCCGAGCCCGGCAACGTCAACCGCAGCCCGATCCACTTCCTCATCATCCACCGCAAGGGCATGAAGACCAAGAACGAGGTGCAGACCCTCATCGGCTACCCGTTCAACACCACCAATTCCAACGCCTCGGCCACCATCGACGGCAAGACCTATCCGATGGTCACCGACGGCGAAGGCGCCTGGCTTGCCGACACGGCCGGCGAAGCAGGCTTCGTCGCCGCGATGAAGGCCGGCTCGACCCTCGTGGTCAAGGGCACCAGCCAGCGCGGCACCAATACCACCGACACCTACTCCCTCGCCGGTGTCACCGCCGCCATGGGCGAGATCGACAAGGCCTGCGCCTGATCGCTGCCGCTCGGAACTCCAGCGCTCCACTGCCCGTTTGCGGGCAGTGGCATTGCCGTATTTCCCCTGCTAAGCATGCCGGCAGAACGAGGCCTTATATGATCCGTCGCGCCATCGCGCTCGCCGCCCTGTCAGTTGTTGCCATCGCCCCTGTTGCCGCCCAGTCGGTCCGTTCGCTGGGTGATTTCCGCGATTGGTCGGCCTATTCGGCCACCGAGGGCACCGGCCCGGTCTGTTTCGCGCTCTCCAAGCCCACCGACGTGGCGCCCCTTCCGGATGGCTACACCCAGGGCTATCTCTATCTCACCCACCGGCCGTCTGAAGGGGTGAGCAACGAGATCAACCTCGTCGCCGGCTTCAATTTTGCGCCCGACACTCCCGCGACGCTCTCGGTCTCGGGGGCCACCTACGACCTCTTCACCGAGGGCGACGCCGCCTGGCTGCTCGACCCGACGCGCAACGACGACCTTGCCGGCTCGATCCGTGCCGGGTCGACGCTGACCGTCGAGGCCACCACCGACAAGGGCATCCGCGTCGTCGAAACCTTCTCGCTCTCGGGCGCCACTGCCGCCTCCCGCGCCATCGAGTCATGCTGACCCTTCACCAAGCGCAGGGCTCATAGCTTTCGCGTGAGCGCGCCTTGTGCTATCGGGGCGCCATCCTATCTTTCCGCGACAAACGTTCCTCCCGCCGGAGCCGGGCCCATATGACCATTGCGCTCAACCTCGACCATGCCGCCAACAGTGCGCGCACCCGCGCGGCTGGCCGGCAGTCGCTGGTCGGGCAGATGAAGCCCGAGCTGCGCGATACGCTGATGGGCATCGGCCTCGACGAGCGCGAAGCCAAGATGCGCGCGAGCCAGCTCTGGAACTGGATCTATGTGAACGGGGTCACCGACTTCGACCGCATGACCAACATCCAGAAGGGGTTCCGGCAGAAGCTCGCGGACTCGTTCCTCCTCGACCGGCCCGAGATCGTCACCGAGCAGGTCTCGATCGATGGCACCCGCAAGTGGCTCTTCCGCTTCCGCGATCCGCAGAACCCCAACCTGCCGCCTGTCGAGGTCGAGACCGTCTACATTCCCGAAGAGGATCGCGGCACGCTCTGCGTCTCGAGCCAGGTCGGCTGCACGCTCACCTGCTCCTTCTGTCATACCGGCACGCAGAAGCTTGTCCGCAACCTCACTGCCGGCGAGATCCTCGGACAGATCCTGATGGCGCGCGAGCGCTTGGGCGACTTCCCCGGCGGCCAGCGCCCCGCGGACGGCGGCCTGGTACCCTCTGGTGAAACCCGCGCCATCACCAATATCGTGATGATGGGCATGGGCGAGCCCCTCTACAATTACGACAACGTCAAGCAGGCGCTGCTCATCGCCTCGGACGAAGCCGGCATTTCGCTGAGTAAGCGCCGTATTACCCTCTCGACCTCCGGCGTCGTGCCCCAGATCGAGCCGGCCGGCCGTGAGATCGGCGTCATGCTGGCGATTTCGCTCCACGCCGTGCGCGACGACCTGCGCGACATGCTGGTGCCGATCAACAAGAAGTGGCCGCTGAAGGACCTGCTCGAGGCCTGCCGCAACTACCCCCAGCTCTCCAACGCCAAGCGCATCACCTTCGAATATGTGATGCTCAAGGACATCAACGATTCCGACGCCGACGCGCGTGAGCTGGTGCGGCTGCTGGCCGGCATCCCGGCCAAGATCAACCTCATCCCGTTCAATCCCTGGCCCGGCACGAACTACGATTGCTCGAGCTCCTCGCGCATCGAGCAGTTCGCCGACATCGTCAATCGCGCCGGCTATGCCAGCCCCGTCCGCACCCCGCGCGGCCGCGACATCTTTGCCGCTTGCGGCCAGCTCAAGTCCGAGACCGAACGCCTCAAGAAGGCCGACCGCGACGCGCTGATGCATGCCTGAGGACCACGCCCTCGTCGTGCGACAAGCTCACCATGAGGGCTACTGGGCGCCCCCGGCCGGCCTGAGGCCTCATCCTGAGCTTGTCGATGGACGAGGCCGGGCCTACCGATGACTATTCTCCTCAAACGACTATGCGCTGGCGACGAAGCCATTCTCGAGAACGTTGCCCCCGGCGTCTTCGACGAACCAGTGCGCCCCGACCTGGCGCGCCGCTTCCTCGCCACCGAAAACTACCGCATCGTCGTCGCGCTCGACGGCGATCTCGTCGTCGGCATGGCGACCGGCTTCACCCATTTCCACCCCGACAAGGATGAGGAATTCTTCGTCAACGAGCTGGGCGTCGCGGACGCCTATCTCCGCCGCGGCATCGGCACACGCCTGATGGAAGCCATCCTCGCCGAGGCCAGGGCCATGGGCTGCACCCAAGCCTGGCTGGGCACCGAGCACACCAACGCGCCAGCGCTGAGGCTATATCGGAAGCTGATGGTCGAGGGGGACACCGAGGAGGACATGTCGGTCTTCACGTATGAGCTGAAGAACCGGTAAGGCGCTGGCCACTCGATCGACTGCAGGCGTCGCGATCAGCTACTCCCCCGCGATCCACTCCAGCTTGTGCCGACCCTGTCCCGGGTCGCCCAGCACCCGCGCCAGTGCCGGCAGCAGCACGCGCAGCTCGCCTTCCAGAACGTAGGGTGGGTTGACGACAATCATGCCCGATCCGTGCAAAGTGGGTGGGTTCGTCGCCGGTCGGATGGAAACCTCGGCTCGCAGCATCTTCGGGATGCCCGTCGCCCGCAGCGCCGAGATGAAATCGTGCACTGCCCGTGTGTCCTTGAGCGGATACCAGAGCGCGAATACACCGGTAGCGAACTTCTTGTGGCCCTTTGCCAGCCCGTCGACCAGCCGATCGAACTCACCTTTTTCCTCGAACGGCGGATCGACCAGCACCAGCCCGCGCTTTTCCTTGGGCGGCAGGTGCGCGTTGAGTGCCAGCCAGCCGTCGAGATGGATGATCCGCGCCTGGATGTCGCCGGCAAAAAGCTGCGACAGGTGCCAGGCGTCTTCGGGGTGCAGCTCCAGCGCCTCGAGCCGATCCTGCGGCCGGAACAGCTTCCGCACCAGCCAGGGCGAACCCGGATAGGTCTTAAGCTTGCCGGGATTCTCGGCCCGGATCACGTCGAGATAGGGCGCCGCCAGCTCCTTGGCCTTGGCCGGCAGCTCCGCCTCCAGCAGCCGGCCGATGCCGTCCATCCACTCGGGTGAACGCTGCGCCTCCGACGACATGAGATCATAGCGGCCCACCCCTGCATGCGTATCGATCACCCGGAACGCCGCGTCCTTCTTCTTCAGGTACTCGACGAGCCGCGCTAGAATGATGTGCTTGACCACATCGGCGAAATTGCCGGCATGGAAGGCGTGACGATAGTTCACTGGTCCGGTGTCTCCGTCACTCGCCCAGTCTCAGTCTCACGATCGAATAGCCCGGACAGTCAACGTACGATAGGTCAGGCGAAGGATCGCGTAGAAATCCGTCATGCCAGCCCCTTGTCGACATGCCGGGAAACTGGTGGGCACGCTCGAGAGCTTCAACGAGCGACGCGCCTACATTTGTTCCGCTTGCATAGAACAGCGCGTCCATGCGTGGAAGGGTAAAGGGGAAGTCGCGACCCACATAGACATCCGCAGCGACCGGATTGCACTGCCACGGTCCCGGACTATGCGGCTCCCGCGCGACGACGCTCGCGGGAATGTTCACATGATCGCAGTCGAAGAAGAGGTCCATCTTCTCTTTGAAGAGTCGACCGCTCTCGGGGACGCAGGCCGGTAACTTATCGGCCGCATGGAACCGCTGGCCGCCGGCGGTCGCGTCGAAGCCATAGGCTTGGAGCAGAAATTCCTGTGGTAAAAGATAGTCGTAAACCGTCGAGTTACTTTGCAACCCGGCCGTTAGCCAATCAAATGCAAACGCCAGCAGCAGCACCGGTACGCCGATGACCACGGGCAGCAACAGGCGGCTCCGTGACATTCTAGTGCCGCGCCTGCGCCGTGAGGATGGTGGCCGCGAAGGCGGTGAAGATCGCCGCAAAGCTCCAGTTGAGCGCCTTCTCGATCCACTTCGTCCGCTTGAAGGCGGCCGCCAGCCAGCCGGCGGCGAGCACCATGGCGATTCCGAGCGGGATCGAGAGGACGACGAACTGGGCGCCGAGAAAGAACAGCTTGCCGGTCGCTCCGGGATCGTGCGCGTCGACGAACTGCGGCAGGAAGGTCATGAAGAACAGAACGACCTTGGGGTTGAGCAGGTTGATGCCCAGCCCCGTGGCAAAGCTCTGCCCGACGGTCGGCGCCCGTTGCGCCGCCGCGGCGATGCGCAGCCCCCCGCCATGGACGATGGCCTGCCAGGCGAGCCAGAGCAGGTAAACGGCACCGGCGATCTTCAGCGCGAGAAACAGCGGCGGCGCGGCGACGATGAGGAGCGAGATGCCGAAGGCGACCAGCGTGGTGTGCACCAGGACGCCAACCATCGCCCCGAACATCGCCGCCAATCCGTGCGCCCGGCCATAGTTGATGGCGCGGCTCAACTGCAGCGCCATGTCGGGACCCGGCGTGATGATGAGGATGATGCTCGCCACCGAGAAGGCGAGGATCACGGAAATATCGGGAACGAAGCCGGGCACGTCGCCTCCAACAAATCATCGGCCGGGACAATTGCACGGGCGATCCGCCTTGAATAGGGTGCGCGCCAATCGGAACCGGCCCTTCCGGGCCCTATCGCGTCGGACGACCAATGGCAAAAGACATCAAGAAGATCGTTCTCTCCTACTCGGGCGGTCTTGATACCTCCATCATGCTCAAGTGGCTGCAGGAGCATTACCAGGCCGAGATCGTGACCTTCACGGCCGACCTCGGCCAGGGCGAGGAGCTGGAGCCGGCGCGCAAGAAGGCGGAGATGTTCGGCATCAAGGACATCCGCATCGTCGACGTGCGCGAAGAGTTCGTGCGCGATTTCGTCTTCCCAATGTTCCGCGCCAATGCCCTCTACGAAGGACAGTACCTGCTCGGCACCTCGATCGCCCGTCCGGTGATCGCCAAGCACCTCGTCGAGATTGCCGAAGAGACCGGCGCCGATGCCATCGCCCATGGCGCCACCGGCAAGGGCAACGACCAGGTCCGCTTCGAGCTCACCGCCAATGCCCTGAGCCCCGGCCTCCGGGTCATCGCGCCCTGGCGCGAGTGGGACCTCCGCAGCCGGACAGCGCTCCTCAACTACGCCGAGAAGAACCAGATCCCGATCGCCAAGGACAAGCGCGGCGAAGCCCCCTTCTCGGTCGATGCCAACCTGCTCCACACGTCGTCCGAAGGCATGGTGCTCGAGGATCCGGCGGTGCCCTTCCCCGACTATGTGCCGCAGCGCACTGTCGACCCCGAAAAGGCACCGAACGAGCCCGAGATCATCACCATCGGTTTCGAAAAGGGCGACGCCGTCTCCGTCAACGGCCAGAAGCTCTCGCCGGCGGCGCTCCTCACCAAGCTCAACGAACTGGGTGGCAAGCATGGCATCGGCCGCCTCGACCTGGTCGAGAACCGCTTTGTCGGCATGAAGAGCCGGGGGCTCTACGAGACGCCGGGCGGCACCATCCTGCTCGCGGCGCACCGCGGCATCGAGTCGATCACCCTCGACCGCGGCGAAGCGCATCTGAAGGATGAGCTGATGCCGAAATATGCCGAGCTCATCTACAACGGCTTCTGGTATTCGCCCGAGCGCGAAATGCTGCAGGCCCTGATCGACAAGAGTCAGCAGTTCGTCACCGGCGAAGTGACGGTAAAACTCTACAAGGGCTCGGCCATGGTCACCGCCCGCACCTCGCCCTACTCGCTTTATTCGATGGATCTCGTCACCTTCGAGGAAGGCGCCGTGGCCTACGACCACCACGATGCCGAAGGCTTCATCCGGCTCAATGGCCTGCGGCTCAAGACTTACGCGGCGCGCCGACTGCAGCTCAAGCAGTAGTAAGCGTCATCATCCAGTAAAAACCCGGATGGCCGCAATCGTCGGCGGCCATCCTCGTTATGAATTAAGCCGCTGTTAAGCGGACTTGCGCATGTTTCTCTCTGCACGTGTGCCGGGAGGGCAGCGCGAATATGTCATCCACCGCCGGGATCGTCGCCCAGGAGGGCGACACGCGGGTGCTGCTCGACGCGGCGCTCGCCAACATGCCGTATGGCTTCTCGATGTGGGACACCGAGCAGCGGCTGCTGGTCTTTAACGAGAACTACCTCGAGCTCTACCGGTATCCTCGCGACAGCGTCCGTGTCGGCATGTCGCTGCTCGACATCTGCGTCCTTTCCACCGGCGTCGGCAACCATCCCGGTCTCAGCGCCGAGGAGCTCTATCGCACCTATCTCGGCCGTTTCGAGGAATCGGTAGCGACCGGCGCGCCGGTGGTGGCCGAAAAGGCCATTCGTGGAAAGCTGCTTCGCACCTCGCAGACCCACATCCCCGGCCGCGGCTGGGTCGTGCGCCACGAAGACGTGACGGACGCTACCGAAAAGCAGTGGCTGGCCGATCTCAGGGAAAAGGCGCTGCAAAAGCAGGACCAGCGCTTCGCCGCGGCGGTCAACAACATGCCGCAGGGCCTTTGCATGTTCGACGCCAGCGAGCGACTGGTGGTCTGCAACCGGCCCTATGCCGAGCTCTACCGCCTGCCGATGGCACTGATGCAGCCAGGTACTTCGCTCGACAAGATTATCGAATACCGCTTCACCCACGGCATGGTCCCCAAGAAGGGCCGCGAGGCCTATCTCAGCACCGGCCGGGCCCTGATCGTCAACCGCTCAATCGCCCGCGAGGAGGTGGAGCTCGAGGATGGGCGCATCATCGAGATCCACCACCACCCGATGCCGGATGGCGGCTGGGTGGCGACGCATGAGGACGTGACCGAACAGCGCGCCAACGAAGCCCGCGTGCGCCACCTCGCCCGGCACGATGCGCTGACCGATCTGCCCAATCGCGTCTACCTTCGCGATGAGATGGAAAAGCTCCATGCCCGCATCCGCAGGGGTGAGAATGCAGCCGTGCTGTGCCTCGACCTCGATCACTTCAAGGCGGTCAATGACACCCTAGGCCATGCCATTGGCGACCGTGTGCTCGAAGCGGTGGCGACCCGGCTGCGCGAGGCCTCGCGCGAAACGGACCTCGTGGCGCGGCTCGGGGGCGATGAGTTCGCCTTCCTGCTCCACCCCCTCGACGATCCGAGTGGGGCGGCTGCTTTGGCCGGCCGCGTCGTCAAGTCGATCGCCCAGCCGATCACGGTGGACGGCCACACGATCATGATCGGCACCTCCATCGGCATCGCCGTGGCGCCGCATGACGGCGAAGATGCCGAGGCCCTGCTCAAGAAGGCCGACATGGCGCTTTACCGCGCCAAGGGCGAGGGCCGGGGCACATACCACTTCTTCGAAAAGGGCATGGACGAGAAGCTGCAGCATCGCCGGATGCTGGAACAGGGGCTCAAGGTTGCCCTTGCGCGCGGCGAGTTCGGCCTGGTCTACCAGCCACTGGTGAACCTCGCAGAGAACCGCATCTGCTGCCTCGAAGCCCTGCTGCGCTGGCATCACCCCGAGCAAGGCACCATTTCGCCTGCCGAGTTCATCCCCATAGCCGAGGAAACCGGCATGATCGGATCGATCGGCCAGTGGGTACTGGCGGAGGCCTGTCGCGCTGCCGCGGCATGGCCCGAACACGTGCGCATCGCCGTCAACCTGTCGCCGGTGCAGTTCAAGCACCGCGGTCTCGTCGAACACGTCGTCACGGCCCTCGAAGACGCCGGCCTCGCGGCCAGCCGCCTCGAGCTCGAGATCACCGAGTCCTTGCTGCTCGCCAATACCGAGCAGACGCTCGAGACGCTGCACCGGCTGCGCGCCCTCGGCGTCCGCATCTCGATGGACGATTTCGGCACCGGCTACTCGTCGCTGAGCTACTTGCGCTCCTTCCCGTTCGACAAGATCAAGATCGACCGCTCGTTCATGGATGGGCTGGGCCGCCAGGAGGATTCGCGTGCCATCATCAAGGCGGTGATCGGCCTCGGCCAGTCGCTGGGCATGCGTGTGACAGCAGAAGGCGTCGAGACCCCGGCGCAACTGGCGTGGGTGCGGAGCGGCTGCGACGAGGCGCAGGGCTATCTGCTGAGCCGGCCGGTCGCGGCGCCGGAGATTGCGCGCGTGCTG
>DATCRS010000385.1:0-3595 GCA_036568845.1 Devosia sp.
TTCATCATCGGCTCGGAGCTGCGCGGGCTGACCGGGGTGCGGGACGGCAGCGATTTCCCGTTCGTCGACGCCCTGGTCGCGCTTGCCGCCGACGTGAAGGCGTTGATCCCCGGCGCCAAGCTGACCTACGCGGCCGACTGGTCGGAATATTCGGGTGTGCAGTCGGGCGGCGAGAAGCTGTTCCATCTCGATCCGCTGTGGGCGAGCCCGGATATCGCGGCGGTGGGGATCGACAACTACATGCCGATCGCCGACTGGCGCGACGGCAGCGACGAGGCCGATGGTCCGCATGAGTTCGCTTACCTCGACGCCAATATCGAGGGGGGCGAGGGGTTCGACTGGTACTATCAGAGCGATGCCGATCGGCTCGACGGGATACGGACGCCGATCACCGATGGTCTCGGCGAGCCGTGGATCTGGCGGTTCAAAGATATCGCGAGCTGGTGGAGCAACACGCACCACAACCGGCCAGGCGGCGTGCGCGATGCGACGCCCACGGCCTGGGTGCCGGGGAGCAAGCCGATCTGGTTCACCGAACTCGGCTGCGGTGCCGTGGACAAGGGCGCCAACCAGCCCAATGTATTCGGCGATCCCAAGAGTTCCGAGGACGCACGGCCCTGGTTCTCGAACGGCGCGCCGGATCCGCTGATGCAGCGCCAGGTGCTCAGGGCGCAGCTCGCGCATTGGGCCGGGAGCGAGATGGTCGAGCGAACCTATCTCTGGACCTGGGACGCACGGCCCTTTCCTGCCTTCCCTGAGCAGGTGGAGGCTTGGTCGGACGGGCCCAACCATGCCACCGGCCACTGGCTCACCGGCCGTGCCGGCGCGCTGGCGAGCGACGAAGTGGCGCGGGCAGTGGCGGCGGACTATGGCGTCGAGTTGGGCGAGGTGACAGCCCGGCCACCGCTGGTCCATGGCCTGGTGCTGGAGGGACCGGCGAGCCTGCGCGAGGCGCTGGGGCCGGTGCTTTCGGCGACGGGCCTCTCGTTCCGCGATACGCCGGAGGGGCTAGCGCTCGGCGCGACCCGTGGCCGGGACGCTGTCGAGATCAACGAGGTCGTCGACGGCGAGCCGCGGGTGTCGCGCAAGCGACCGGACCCCGGCGAGGCGATCGGGCAGGTGGCGCTGAGCTATCCTGACCGCGAGCGCAGCTATCTCACCGGCACGGTGACCGCGATGCGGCTCGATGGCGGCGCTGCAGCGGGCCAGAGTTCGCCGCTGGTGCTCGACATCGGCGGTGCGCGGCACGCGGCCGAGCGCATGCTGCTCGACGGCACGGTGCAGCGAGACAGCATCGAACTCACCCTGCCGCCTTCGCAGGCGGCGCTCGAGGTGGGCGACGCCATCGCGGTGGCCGGGCAGGGGGCTGGACCGTTCGAGATCACCGAAATCCGCGACGGGCTGGGCCGAAAGGTCGTTGCGCGGGCCATCCCGCCGGCCTTGACCGCCGCGATCGTCGCCGATCGGCCGCCAGCGGGAGGCAGCGGAGCCCCGGTGCAGGCCATTCCGGTGCTCGCGGCGGCGCATCTGCCGATGGAGCCGGGCGGCTCGGCCTCACGCCTGTTACTGGCGGCGGCGGCGAAGCCGTGGCCGGGGGACGTCGGCATCACCGAGGCGGTGACGGGTGCTGCGGTGGCGCGGCTTGCCAGGAACGCGGCCATGGGCGAGTTGCTGGCCCCGTTGGGACCGGGAACCATCTATGCCTGGGACATGGCCAACGAGGTGCACCTGAAACTCTATTCGGGGCACCTGGCCTCGCTGGACGACGAAGTCGTGCTGGCGGGCGGCAATCGTGTCGCGATCCAAGTGGACGACGGCGCCTGGGAGATGATCGGCTTTGCCGAGGCCATGCTCGTGGCGCCCGGCGAATATCGCCTGCGCAAGTTGCTGCGCGGGCAGGGCGGCACCGACTGGGCCATCGGAACGGCAGTGGCTGGCAACCGTGTCATTGTGCTCGACGAACGGCCGCTGGCGCTTCCGGTGCCGGGCGGCTGGCTCGGCGGCGACGTGAGCTTGCGCGCCTATGCCGGTCGGTCCGACGAGGTCGGGCAGGCGTTCGTGGCCGACATCGGCCTAGGGCCGGTGTTGCCACTCGCGCCCTCGCATCTCCGTGCCGAGCGGCCGGCGGGGAGCACCGACGTCGTCTTCACCTGGCTGCGCCGCAGCCGCGCCGATACCGACAACTGGGCCCTTGCGGACGCGCCGCTGGAGGCTGTGCCGGAGGGCTATCGCGTGACGATCCTCGACGGGGCGATGCCGGTCCGCACCCTCGACTCCCCGTTGGCGCCCGCCATCTACACGGCCGCCGAGCAGACCGCCGACTTCGGGAGCCTGCCCGCCGCCTTCGCCTTCACCGTCGCCCAGCTGAGCCCGGTCTGGGGACCGGGCCATGCCGCCACCGGCGGCTTCGCCGGCTGACAATTCTTTCACAAAATGGAGAGTGACATGAACCTGACGTTCCTCGTCGGCTACCGGACCTATCTGATTGCCGCCGCGATGATTTTAGCGGCGGTCACGCAGTTGCTCGGCGTCGACCTGCCCAGTTTCGACGGCCAATCCGCCGGCGATCTCTTAATGCAGGCCTTCGCCATCATCTTCTTGCGCAAGGGGATGAAGGCCTGAAACTTGCAAAGCTCTGGCTGACCGTTCATCTAACGTTCAGGCGCTGGTTCATAATCTTGCCATATGAAGAAATCGACTGTGAACATCCTCGCCGCCATGGTCGTGGCGATGCTGGCAGGTATTGGCCTGCCGGGAACGGCCCTGGCGCAGGAACGCGACTGCTTGAGCAAGCAGGACATTCAGAATCGCCTGGCGCAGGGGCTGATTGCTCCCTTGGCCGATGCGATGAACCGGGCGGGCGTCAAGGGACGGCCGCTTTCGGTGCAGGTTTGCGATGTGGACGGCTCGGACCACTACATCGTCAACATGATGGATTCCGACGGCGAGAGCGAAAGCGTCACCTTGAACGCCGAGGACGGCTCACAATAGACTAGGGCATGCGGGGACTTGCCGCGTCCGGGAGGAGGGTCCACCCGGGCGCATGAGGCAGGCACTCGCCGCAAGAGGGACGGTGCTATGCGCATTCTCGTCGTGGAAGACGATGCTAATCTCAATCGCCAGATCAAGGACGCCCTGACCGAGGGCGGCTACGCGGTCGACGTGGCGTTCGACGGCGAGGAAGGTCACTTCCTCGGCGACACCGAGCCCTATGACGCCGTTGTGCTCGACATCGGCCTGCCGCACATGGACGGGCTTTCGGTGCTCGAGGAATGGCGCCGCGCCGGCCGCACCATGCCGGTGCTGCTGCTCACCGCCCGCGACCGCTGGAGCGACAAGGTGCAGGGCATCGATGCCGGCGCCGACGACTACGTGGCAAAGCCGTTCCACATGGAAGAAGTGCTGGCCCGCCTCCGCGCCTTGGTGCGCCGCGCCGCCGGCCACTCGTCCAATGAAATCACCGCCGGGCCGGTGCGGCTCGACGTCAAGGCCGGCAAGGTCACGGTGGATGGCCATGCGGTCAAGCTCACCAGCCACGAGCTGCGGCTGTTGAGCTACCTGATGCACCACAAGGGTAAAGTGGTCTCGCGGACCG
>DATCRS010000386.1:0-3022 GCA_036568845.1 Devosia sp.
GCCGCGTCGCTGACCGCCACGGTGACGACGCGCGCGAGGAAGCGTTCGAGCCCCTCCTTGGCCCAGCCCGGGCCGCCGCGCGTCACGCTGGTGTCCAATAGCGCCCAGGCTTGCGAAACATCGAACTGCCAGAAGGCCGCCCCGGGCCGGCCATGGATCCTCTCCGAGGTGAGGGGGGCGTGTGACATGGGCGCGTCTCGCTAGACCTCGAGCGTCAGGCTGGCGACGTGCGCTGCCCCAACGCCAGCGTCAGGTGTTGCAGCAGCACTCGGTCGTTGATCGGCTTGGTCAGATAGGCGAACGCCCCGCAGGAGAGCGCCACTGTCCGCGCGCCGGGATCGTCCTGGGCCGAGATGATGATCACGGGGAGGCTGGGTTCCAGGGCCGTCAGACGCTGGCGCAGTTGCACGCCGCTTTCGCCCGAGAGATTGAGGTCGGTGACGAGACAAGTGTACGCCCCCGGCGTCCGGACCGCCAGGAAGCTCTCGCTGCTGTCGAAGGCCTGGACCCGGAAGCCGAACACCTCGATCAGGTCGGACAACGCCTCGCGCATCGCAGCGTCGTCCTCTACGATGGCGATCATTGGGGGAGCGGGCAAACCGAACGTCCTTCAAAAACGCGAACTTGTGACGCCGCGCCTGGATCGGCCCGATTTCAACAGGATCCAAGACATACAGAGGTTTAGGCTGAGATAGCATCGCGCACATGCGCCGGAAGCGTCTGCCATGCCCGCACCAGGTGGGCGACGAAGGGTGTCTGCATCTTCTTCATCAGGCTGCTGCGGTGCAGCTTGACCGTGATCTCCGTAATGCCGGGGTCGTAGGCGATCTGCTTGTTGAGGGCACCGGCGACCACCCCTCGCATCACCTGGCGCTCGCGAAGCGTGAGGGTGGCGTAAAGCGCTGCGTTGCGGCGCGCGAGCAGGGCGTCGCCGCGCTGCGCCCGGTCCGTGGCGATGGCCTTGTTCACGGCGTCGAGGAGTGTCTGGTCCCGCACCGGTTTGGTGAGGAACTCGACCGCGCCGGCCTTCATGGCCTGGACGCTCATCGGGATGTCCCCGTGACCGGTTAGGAAGATGATCGACGCGGGGGTCCCGCTCGCGGCCAGCTGAGACTGGAAATCCAGTCCGCTCAGTCCGGGCATGCGGACATCGAGGATCATGCAGCCGGGCCGGTCGAGGACGTCGGCGTCCAACAGCTCGCGCACGGAGGCGTAACCTTTGGCGGGCACCTCGACCGACTCAAGGAGTTCGCAGATCGCCTGCCGGACATCGTCGTCGTCATCGACGACGATCACCAGCGGCTCCAAACCAGGAGCCAGAGCGCGGCCGCCGAGACCGGAATCCTTGGAAGCCAGAGCGTTCGAATACATCATCTTCAACCCTCCTGCAGTCGCCGTTGCGCGCTATCCCGGATGCCCGCCACGCGGGCTTGCTCGCGCGCCACGATACGGTCGTCGAGCCAGCCTCCGACCTCGGCGCCAAAGCTGTCCGGAGCCTTGACACCGACGGCGTTCGCGATGTCGAGAAGCGTTGTCTGCGCCATCTCGCGGCGCATGCTCTTTTCGGCGCGAAGCATCACCGCGTGGATGGTGCAGACGCCTCTGCTGGCCCAGGTAGGCGGATCGGCGCCGAAGAGCGGGCACTTCAGACGCACCTCCTTGCAATCGAAGAGGCGTTTGCCGCCATCGACGGCGTCGACGATCTCGAGCACCGTGATCTCGCCCGCAGGCTTGGCGAGCCGGTAGCCGCCCGCCACACCGCCGTGGGCCTCGAGAACGCCAGCCTTTTCCAGTTTCGGCAAAACCTTCGCCACGAGCGCCGGGGAGACTCCCGTCAGCTCCGCGAGGTCGCGGCTGCTCGCCGGAGCCTCCCGCGCCGGGGCCAGCCATAGCAGGCAATGCAAGGCGTACTCGACGTTCGATCCGTAGAGGCTAACGGCGCGGCCCGGGGCGCTCCCGGCAGCCCCGTCGCCTGGGTCGGCGCCGGGGTCGCTGAACGTGTGGTCGGCGGTTGCGGACTGTGTCATGATAACGCAACCCTCTCACGTCTGCGTTAGACTGTCCACGCATGTCGAGCGTCCGACACAATTCGTGAGCACGGGGCTGGACCAAGGAAGAGCCCGGACTAAACCTTGGTATGGGGGGGAGGGCCCGTCGGGTTGCCGGCGGCGCGGTCGGCCAAGCCCTGGGACAGGAATGGGCATGCCTCGAGGCGATCTGTCTTGCTCCCCAGGAGGGTAGGGATCGCGCGCCGGCTCAATCGAGACGGCGCTGTCCTAATCCGCGCGTTCGATGGAGGAGACGTCGGCCCACGCCTACCGTTTGGCTGACATTAGCCAACGAGGAGGCTTTGCCATGAAGATCGTCATTATCGGCGGCACCGGACACATCGGCTCGCTGCTAGTCGCCAGCCTGACACGCCAAGGGCACGAAGCGGTTCCAGCCGCGCTGGACACCGGGGTGGACCTTCTCACGGGGAGGGGTTTGCGGGAGGCGCTCGGCGGGGCGCAGGCCGTGGTCGACCTCACCAACTCGCCGACATTCGACGCGGCGGCCATTCCCTTCTTCCAGACGGCCGGGCGCAATCTGCTCGCGGCGGAAGAGGCGGCGGGCGTCCGCCACCACGTCGCCCTGACGATCGTCGGCGCCGACCGTCTGCCGGCAAGCGGCTACCTGCGGGCGAAACTCGCCCAGGAGGCGGTGATCCAGCAATCCTCGATTCCCTACACGATCGTCCGCTCGACCCAGTTCATGCCGTTCATCGCCGGGATCATCCAGGCGGGCGCGGAGGGGAGTAAAATCCGGCTCCCGGCGGCTCTGATGCAGCCGATCGATCCAGACGACGTGGTGGCCGCTCTGGCCCAGGCGGTCCTCGGCCCTCCGGCCAACGGTACGATCGAGATCGCGGGGCCCGAGACGATACCGATCCCCCAGTTCGCCGAGGAGTATCTGAGCGCCAAGGCGGATCCGCGACTCGTGGTGGCGGACCCGGACGCGCCCTATTTCGGCACGACCCTGGAAG
>DATCRS010000387.1:0-8403 GCA_036568845.1 Devosia sp.
TCGACCTCGGGATCGGCGATCAAGGCATGCCACGTCCCGGTGGCCTTCTCGAAGCCGAACTCACCGGCCTTCCGCCGCGCCAGCTCCTCGGAGACCTCGGCGAGGTGCACCAGCCTTGGGCGCGGCCCATCGCCGAACACCGGCTTCACCCCGTTCCACGCCAGCGCATGGCACTTGCCCATATAGCCGGTCCCGATCAGCCCGACGCCGATGGTTTGCATGCTTCGCTCCGCTCGAAATGAAGGGAGTAGGGAGTAGCCAGTAGTGAGTAGGGACGAGCGCTGCTCACCATTCGCTACTCACTACTCACTACTCACCCAAACGAACGCCCGAGGCTCGCACCCCGGGCGCCCTATTGGCTACTGCCTAATGCCTACTGCCTTACTGATAGTCCGCCGCATTCTCCTTGGTCACCAGCACCGTGCCGGTGTCGATCCAGGCGTCGAGCGTCTTGCCGGCCTTCAAATCGACCAGCGCCTGGATGCCGAAGCCGCCCATATTGGCCGGGGCCTGCGCCACCGAGGCGGTCATCTCTCCCGCAAGGATGGACGCGGCGGCATCGGGGTTGGCGTCAAAGCCCACCACCATCACGTCGGCGAGCTTGGCCGCGGCCTTCAGCGCTTCCACGGCGCCCAGCGCCATGTTGTCGTTCGAGCCGAAGATGCCCTTGATGTTGGGATTGCCCGCAAGGATGTTCTCGGTCACCGCCAGGCCCTTGGCGCGGTCCCATTCGGCGGTCTGCTCGGCCACCACCTTGAGGCCGCAGCCTTCGAGGCCCTTCTTCGAGCCCTCGGCACGGGCCTGGCCGGTGGACTGGCTGACAAGGCCCTGGAGGATGGCGACTTCGCTGCCCTGCGGCAGGTTCTTGCACATGAAGTCGGCGGCCAGCGCGGCGCCCACTTCGTTGTTGGTGCCGATGAAGGTCACGCCTTCATTGATGCCGCGGGTATCCACGAACACCACCGGGATGCCGGCGGCCTTGGCGGCGTCCACCACCGGGGCGAGTGCGTTCGGGTCGGTCGGCGCGATGGCGAGGCCATCGATGCCCTGGGCGATCAGGTCCTCGACCTGGGTGATCTGCGCCTGCACGTCCGACTCGGCGGGCGGCGCGACCACGACGACTTCGACGCCGAGCTCGGCGCCCTTGTCCTTGGCGCCCTTTTCAACCGCCGCCCAGAACGGGTTGCCGGCGCCAGGGCCTTTCATGGCCAGCACATAGGCGGCATTGGCGCCGCTGATCATCGAGGCCATGGCCGCGAGGGCCACGCCGGCCATCAGAAGTTTCTTCATCTTGTCCTCCCATGTCTCCCACTGTTCCACCGCAGCGCCGGAGACGATTGCGCGCGGGGTATTTCTTCGTTGCCCGGACCTCGTGGTTCGACAGGCTCACCATGAGGTCCTCAGAGGCTTCTCAGTAGCCCTCATCCTGAGCTTGTCGAAGGACGAGGGCGTGGTGATTGCGGCATTACCTTCTGTTCGCCGCCCTCCGCCGCAGCACGTCGATATAGACCGCAACGTTGATCACGAGCCCGATCAGGATCTGCTGCCAGAAGGCAGAGACATTGTTGATGTTGAGCCCGTTGCGCAAAATGCCCATGATCAGCACGCCCGCCAGCACGCCGATCACCGTGCCGCGGCCGCCGAAGAAGCTGGCGCCGCCGATGATCACCGCCGCGATGGCGTCGAGCTCGATGCCGATGCCGGCATTGGGGAAGCCCGAGTCCGTGCGTCCCGCCAGCAAGAGGCCGGAGAGGCCGGAGAAAAAGCCCGAGATCATGTAGACCACCACCAGGGTGCGATCGACATTGATGCCCGAAACGCGCGCCGCATGCGGGTTGCCGCCGATGGCGAAGATGTGCCGGCCCATATTGGTGCGCTGCAGGAAGAACCAGAGTGCCACGGCGCAGACAAGCACCAGGATGAGGCTCGCCGGGATGCCGGCCGGCGGGGCGAGGAAGCCCATGTCCCAGTAGTACTGGCCGACCCAGCGCACTTCCGGCTGCAGGCCCGAGACCGGCGCGCCATTGGTGATGAGGAAGGTCAGGCCGCGGGCGACGTTGAGCGTACCCAGCGTCATGATGAAGGGGTGCGGCAGCTTCAGCACGGTCAAGCCGATGCCATTGACCCAGCCCACCGCCACGCCGACCGCCGGTCCGATCAGGAGACAGATCGGCCACGGCACGCCCGCCTTGGATGCGATGGCGATGGTCACCATCGAAAGGCCCATGATCGAGCCCACGGAAAGGTCGATGCCGGCGGTGACGATCACCACGTACATGCCGAGCGCGAGCAGCGCCAGCGAGGCGTTCTGCTTCAAAATATTGGTGAGGTTCTGCGCCGAGAGGAATACCTCCGGCTTGATCGCCGCCAGCACCAGCATCATCGCCAGCACCACAAGGATGATGCCGTAGACCTCGAGGAATTTGCTCAGCGTCGGATTCGCCTTGCGGGAAACGGGGGCGGTGGTCTCAGTCATGCGCCGCGCTCCTGCGCAAGGTGCTTCACCCTCATCCGGCCTGTCGGCCACCTTCTCCCATCAAGGGAGAAGGCGATGCGGCACGATCTCGCAATGATCGCCTTCTCCCCTCGTGGGAGAAGGTGCCCGAAGGGCGGATGAGGGGTCTTTGCAACCGGCACCGCGCTGGTCCTACATCTACCGTCGTCATTCCCGCCACCGGCAGGTGTGTCACCTCCCCCCTTGCGGGGGAGGGTCAGGGAGGGGGGTGGGAGAGCCCGGGACGGTGTCCGGAACATCGGAGCCAGCCCCAGCGTCACTGGCCCATCATACCCCCACCCCTGTCCCCTCCCCGCAAGGGGGAGGGAGACCTGACTGATGGACTGCGCCCACATCATCAATGCACCTTGTCATGGGCCAGGGCCTCGGTGTGCCCCTTCGTCCCCATGATCCAGCCGATGACCTCGTTCCGCGATGTCTCCGCCAGCCGGGCCTCGGCGAAATTGGTGCCCTGGTAGAGCGCCATCACCCGGTCGCAGCAGTAGAAGATGTCGTCCATGCGGTGCGAGATGATGATCACCGCCACCCCGTGGTCCTTGAGCGACTTCACGAGATCCAGCACCTTGCCGACCTCCTTGATGGCGAGCGCCGCCGTCGGCTCGTCCATGATCACCAGCTTGCCGTCGAAGGCAGTCGCCCGGGCAATGGCCACCGCCTGGCGCTGGCCGCCCGAAAGGTCCTCGGTGTTCTGCTCCACCGACTTGACGTGGATGTGCAGCCGGTCGAGGTGGTCGGCCGCCATCTGCCACGCCTTGGCGTGGTCGACGATGGTCAGCGGTCCGAACTTTTGACCCGGCTCGCGGCCCAGGTAGATGTTCTCGTAGATCGGCATGTTCCCGGCGAGCGCGAAGTCCTGGTAGACCATCTCGATCCCGAGCCGCTGCGCGTCCTTGGGGCTCGAAAATTTTACCGGCTGGCCGTCGAAGATCAGCTCGCCCTCGCTGGGGACGAAAAGGCCGGAGAGGATCTTCATCAGGGTCGACTTGCCGGCGCCGTTGTCGCCGACGACGCCCAGCACCTCACCCGCCTCGACATGGAAATTCACGTCGCGCAGCGCGGTGATGGCGCCGAAGAATTTCGAGATTCCCCTCGCTTCGAGCAGCATGCTCATTCGACCAGTTTCCCTCCCAGGCGGTCCCTCGCTCTCGTTCGATGGAACGAATGGACCTTTCTAACTTGTCGATAGAATGTTTATTCTATTCCAGAATGAACCGTCAAGAGCTATGGTCTGGCCCACGAACAACAGACCGTGCGGCGATCGCGTGACAGAAGTTCGTGGCCAAGATGCTGGACTTTCATACGCAGAACGCACGACTAGTACGTTCATTTCGCATTCATGATGGTGACGGAACGGTGACCGACGACACGATCGAAGACAGTGCCCCGCGCGAGTTCGCCGCGCTCCGCTCTCTCATCGGCGAGCGCGCCGCCACCCTGCCGCGGCGGTTGACCCAGGTCGCCACTTACGCCTTGCAGAACCCCGACGAGATCGCCTTCGGCACCGCCGCCTCCATCGCCGCCCATGCCGGGGTGCAGCCGTCGACGCTCGTTCGCTTTTCGCAAGCGCTTGGCTATCAAGGCTTTTCCGACCTGCAGGATGTGTTCCGCTCGCGCCTGCGCGACAAGGTGCCGAGCTATGACGAGCGCCTCAAACAGCTGCGCGAGCACGGCCTCGCCGCCTCCAAGGCGGGCCTTCTGCTCGACGGCTTCGCCGAGGCGGCCGAACGCTCAGTCGCCGACTTCAAGCACAAGGCGGATCCCAAGGCGCTGGAGCGGGCGATCACTCTCCTGGCCGAAGCCGAGACCATCTATCTCGTTGGTTTGCGAAGGAGTTTTCCGGTCACCAGCTACATGGCCTATGCCATGGGCAAGCTCGGCATCCGCCATATCCTCGTCGACGGCATCGCCGGCCTCGGCTCCGAGCAGACCAGCTTCGTCTCCGAGAAGGACACCATGCTCTCGGTGAGTTTTACGCCCTATTCGCAGGAAACCGTCACCCTCACCAACGCCGCCAAATCCCGCGGCGCCCGCATCGTTTCCCTCACCGATTCCATCTTTTCCCCCATCGCCCCCACCGCCGATGTCTGGCTCGAGGTGGTCGAAGCCAACTTCGAAGGCTTCCGCTCCATGGCAGCGACACTGGCCCTCGCCATGACCCTGACCGTGGGTGTTGCAGGGCGACGGGCGGAGAAGGGGTGAGGTTTAGGGCAGGATCGCCAACACCCAACGGCGTCATCCTCGGGCTTGACCCGAGGACCCACGCATCCACATGCTCGATGTCCCGGCTCCATCGCCTTCTCCCCTTGAAGGAGAAGGTGCCCGACTGCGACAGCGGAGGGCTACCCCCTCATCCGTCTCGCGCTAACGCGCGATCCACCTTCAAGGGGAGAAGGGGTTCCGACTGCAGCATCGCTGCACCGGAAAAATGGGTCCTCGGGTCAAGCCCGAGGATGACGACTGAGAGATCGGCTTAGCTACCCCTTCCCCGGATAGGCGCTCGGCCCGCCGCCGCCACCACCGAAGACCGTCTGCTCGTAGTCCAGCACCGAACCCGTCATCGGCGCCGACTCGTCGCTCGCCAGAAACCCGATCACCCGGGCCACGTCCTCGGGCTTCAAGAGCTTGCCGAACGGACGGGCGGCTTCGGCGCGCTCTAGCCAGCCCTCCTCGGCGCCATGGAAGCGCTTCAGCACGGCGTGCTCGCCCGGCGTATCCACCCAGCCGAGCACGATGCCGTTGCAGCGGATGCGCTGCTGGTTCACCGCGTTGGCGACGTTCTTGGTCAGCGTCAGCAGCGCGCCCTTGCTGGCCGAATAGGCCGCCAGCAGCGGCGAGCCGACATAGGCGTTGACCGAGAGGATGTTGACGATGGCGCCGCCACGGTTCTCGCGCTGCATCAGCTTCAGCGCATCCTGGATGAGGAAGAACGGCGCGCGGACATTGATGGCGAACATCCGGTCGAAGAGCGCGAGATGCGTATCGAGGATCGAGCCGCGATCGGTGAGGCCCGCCACGTTGGCGAGGATATCGACCCGGCCGAAGCGCGCATCCGCTGCCGGCATCACCCTGGCGACGGCAGCGGGATCGGCGAGGTCGGTCTCGACGAACAGCGCCTTGCCGCCCAACTCAGCCGCCACTGCCCGCCCCTTTTCGGCATTCCTATCCACCAGCACCACGCCCTCGGCGCCGCGCGCCAGGAACAGCCGCGCCGTCGCCTCGCCAATCCCCTGCGCCGCACCAGTGACGACAGCAATCTTCCCTTCAAGGGACGAGGACGAATAGGGGCTGGACATGAAAGACTCGCGCGGCTCTGAAGGCGGCGCGACACTAGGGATTTGAAGGAGATAAGCCAAGGAGATTGTGGGGCCAAGACTACCGGCCAGGGTGTCTCCTCGCCGCAAAGGGAGAGACAGACGCGATTGTGAGATTTGTGCCGGTGGCCCACCCTCATCCGGCCTTCGGCCACCTTCTCCCATCAAGGGAGAAGGCACCGTGGCGAGATCTCGCGCTTGTCGCCTTCTCCCCTCGTGGGAGAAGGTGCCCGAAGGGCGGATGAGGGGGCCAATGGGCACCGAGTCTGGCCCATCCCTGATTGGCGAGGATCAGCCGACCCGCACGACCTTCCCGGTCTTGCCGCTCTCGGTCGCCGCTTCCGCCAACTTCTGCGCCTGCAGGCCGTCGTAGCCCGAGGGCGTCGGCTTGGCGCCCTTGGTCATCGCCTCGATGAAGGTGTTCACCTCGTTGGCATAGGCGGCGACGTAGCGGTCGATGAAGAAGTTCTGGATCACGTCCTGGGTGAAGCCGGCGCCATCGGCGCGCTCGAGCGTCGTCATGTGCACGTTGCCGGCGCGGAGCAGGCCCTTGCTTCCATGCACTTCGATGCGCTGGTCATAGCCATAGGTGGCGCGGCGCGAATTGGTGATGACGGCGATCTTGCCCGAGGCGGTCTGCATCTGCACCGCCGCGGTGTCGACGTCGCCGGCCTCGCCGATGGCCTTGTCGACCAGCGCGCCGCCCAGCGCGGTGACGGTCACGAACTCCTCGCCCACGAGAAACCGCGCCATGTCGAAATCGTGGATCATCATGTCGCGGTAGAGGCCGCCCGAGCGCGCGATATAGCTGACCGGCGGCGGGGCAGGGTCGCGCGAGATGATGGTCACAAGCTCGACCTCGCCGACCTCGCCGTCCCGCAACCGGCGCTGCAGCGCTTGGAAGTTCGGATCAAAGCGGCGGTTGAAGCCGATCATCAGCGGCACGCCGGCCTTTTCCACCACCGGCAGGCACTGTTCGATCCGCTCGACCGAGAGCGACACCGGCTTTTCGCAGAGGATGGCCTTGCCGGATCGCGCGGCGGTCTCGATCAGGTCGGCATGGGTATCGGTCGGCGTGGCGATGAGGATCGCGTCGACATCGGAGGCGATGACGCCCTCGACCGAAGAAACTTCTGCCCCCACGCTCTGGGCGAGCGATGATGCCGCCTCGGGAATCGCATCGGCCACAAGAGCCACCTGCGCCTTCCCGGACTCGGCGATCGTCCGCGCATGCACCTTACCGATACGCCCCGCACCGAGGATACCGAATCTGATCACGAGAATGCCCCATTGCTGAATTTGGAACGTTCATTCCGAAACTATGCGATTTCAGAATTGACGTTTCATTCGCGCGAGGGATACAACGGCGCCAGAATCCTGTCCAGTGCCGACAAACGGGGGAGATCATGCCGAACACGATGCTCGATGTCATCACCATCGGGCGCGCCTCGGTCGATCTTTACGGCCAGCAGATCGGCAGCCGGCTGGAAGATATCGGCAGCTTCACCAAGGCCGTCGGCGGCTGCCCGGCCAATATCGCCATCGGCACGGCGCGGCTGGGGCTCAAGTCCGCGCTCCTCACCCGCGTCGGCGGCGAGCAGATGGGCCGGTTCATCGCCGAGCAGCTGGCGCGCGAAGGCGTGGAAACCAAAGGCATCGTCAGCGATCCGACGCGGTTGACCGCGCTCGTCCTACTCGCCGTGGAGAAGGAGGGCGTCAGCCCGATGATCTTCGTCCGTACCGACTGCGCCGACATGGCGCTGGCGGAAACCGACATCAACGAGGACTTCATCGCCTCGGCTTCGACCGTCCTCGTCACGGGCACGCATTTTTCCACCCCCAATGCCGAAGCGGCGCAGCTCAAGGCCATCCGCATCGCCAAGGCGAATGGGCGTAAGGTGGTGTTCGACATCGACTATCGCCCCAACCTCTGGGGCCTGGCGGGGCACGAGGCCGGCTTCTCGCGCTACGTGAAATCCGATTACGTCACCTCAAAGATCAAGCCCATCCTCAAGGACTGCGACCTCATCGTCGGTACCGAGGAAGAGGTGCTGATCGCCGCCGGCGAGTCCGATTTGCTGGCCGCCCTCAAGGCCATCCGCGCAGTATCGTCGGCGACGATCGTGCTCAAGCGCGGCGCCATGGGCTGCATCGTCTACGACGGTCCGATCGCCGACGATCTCGAGCAAGGCATTGTCGGCAAGGGTTTCCCGATCGAGGTCTACAACGTGCTGGGCGCCGGCGACGCCTTCATGTCGGGGTTCCTCCGCGGCTGGCTGAAGGGTGAGCCGCTCGGAACCTGCGCCACCTGGGCCAATGCCTGCGGTGCCTTCGCGGTCTCGCGGCTCCTCTGCGCGCCTGAATATCCGACCTGGGACGAGCTCAGCTATTTCCTCGAGCACGGCAGCCCGCATCGCGCGCTGCGCAAGGACGAGGACCTCAACCACATCCACTGGGCCACCACGCGCCGCGGGCAGTGGCCCAAGCTCATGGCGCTCGCCATCGATCACCGCAAGCAGATCGAGGAGATCGCGGGGGAGCAGACCGACCGCATCCCCGCTTTCAAGACACTGGCGG
>DATCRS010000388.1:0-3344 GCA_036568845.1 Devosia sp.
CCCGCCGGTGGCAATTATCTGGCGCCGGCACTGGTCAGCCACGTCGCCCCGAACCACAAGCTGGCGCAGGACGAAATCTTCGGGCCGGTGCAGGTCGTCATCCCCTTCGACACCGAGGAAGACGCCATCCGCATCGCCAATGGCACCGATTACGGCCTCGTCGCCGGCGTCTGGACGTCAGACGGCGGCCGGCAGATGCGCCTCGCCAAGGCCCTCCGCTCGGGCCAGGTGTTCATCAACAATTACGGTGCCGGCGGCGGCGTCGAGCTCCCCTTCGGCGGGGTGGGTAGATCGGGCCACGGCCGCGAAAAGGGTTTTGAGGCCCTGTACGGGTTCTCGGTGCTGAAGACAGTCGCGGCATGGCATGGGTAATCGCTGCCTTGGCCAGCAAACTCAAAAGTGGGCGCGCCCAGCGTGCCAAACTAATCTAGTCCTCTAACATCATCACGCCCATTGCAAAGGAGGCGGCTTTGGGCGTATCAGGGTCACGAAGGGATTCTGCACATGACTACTGAGTCGGGCCAAGCCATCGTTATCTCACCGGACACCGTCCGCAAAAAGGCGGATGAGGTGGCTGCGCTTGAGAAGAAGGCGGCCGCGGCCAAGCAGGAGTTGGCCGCGATGGTCACGCTCGTCCGACTCTCGGGACACGGCGATTGGGTAACCCCGCAGATCGATCTGATCTTCAAAACGGGAGATTCTGTCACTCTGGTGGAGTTTAAGAACCTCGCGTCGCGGGAGGGCTCTTGGACTTTTGAGATCGGTCGCGTTCTGGCGAACGCCGATAAGGGCCTAACCCTCAGTGAGATCAAAGAAGCTCTACAGCAGACGCATCTTGCTGAGCGTACCCGAACCAACCCTAACGGCTTTTATAACGGGGTTGACCGTCTCGAGAAGGCCGGTGAGGTAGTGAAGTATAAGGGGCGCGTGTTTGCCACCGCCCGGTACGAGGAATTTATGGAGCGGGTTAAGCGGGGTGAAGTTGAGGACTTGAGTGGCGAGGACGACAAGCAAACCATCGCCGCCGCTCTGGTCGACATCATTAGCCGGCACCCAAACGGCATCGTTGCCGGAGACATTGTGGCTGAAGCGTCGAAGCCGCCAATCAGCGCGTCCGCCGCTTCCGTCTACAACAATCTATCCAAGGTTTACGCTCGTAAACTGGTGCGGAGAGACAGCGGGACGTACTACCCGCTTAACGAAATGGGCCGCTCTCAGAACACCGAGAGCGGCCCAGAAACCGGCGAGGTTGCCGCCTCGCCAATCGGGAGTCAGAGCAGCAGGAAACTGCTTCTCTGACTGAGCAAGCTGCGTGAGACCGCAGGCACACCCGGCAGTGCTCAGTTGCCGGGAGAACTCTGGAGCACCGTGGATGGGCACGGGATGGACCCGAACAGCGGCGGGCTACTTTATGCCGCTGCGTTTGTTGACCTAGCCACGGATCGGGGCGGCGCAAGTCGCCCCGCTTCGTTTCGTTAGCACACGCGGGTCACCGGCTCAAACGTTTGATGCCGATAGCCTTACCGGCTTCGTCCGGCGCTTCGCGCCGCCTTCTCCCTCAAGGGGGAGGGAGGCCTGACTGAAAGGACTGTGATGAGACTGCAGGACAAAGTCGCCATCGTCACTGGAGGCGCGTCGGGCTTCGGCGCCGGCATCGTACGCAAGTTCGCGGCCGAGGGCGCGAAGGTGCTGATTGCCGACATCAACCTCGAGGGCGCCGAAGCGCTGGCCCGCGAGCTCGGCCAGAAGGCGGGGCATGTCGATGTCAGCAAGGACGCCAGCGTCAATCAATTGGTCGCGGCGGCGCTGATGGCCTTCGGCCGGGTCGACATCCTCGTCAACAATGCCGGCGTCACGCATCTCCCCGCGCCGCTGGACGAGATCTCCGAAGCCGATTTCGACCGGGTGTTCAACGTCAACATGAAGTCGGTCTATCTCACCGCCCGCCACCTCGTGCCGCATTTCAAGGCGCGGAAGACCGGCGTCATCCTCAACGTTGCGTCGACCGCGGCCGTCAGCCCACGACCGCGCCTCTCCTGGTACAATGCATCCAAGGGCTGGATGGTCACCGCGACCAAGTCGATGGCGGTCGAGTTGGCGCCGCTCGGCATCCGCGTCAACGCCATCAATCCCGTCGCCGGCGAAACGCCGCTATTGAAGACCTTCATGGGCGAGGACACGCCCGAGATGCGCGCCAAGTTCCTCGCCACCATCCCGCTCGGCCGCTTCTCCACCCCGGAGGACATCGGCAACGCCGCCTGCTTCCTCTGCTCCGACGAAGCCTCGATGATCACCGGCGTGGCCATGGAGGTCGACGGGGGCAGGGTGATCTGAAGGCACAAACCCTCACCCGGCGCTTCGCGCCACCCTCTCCCCTCGCGGGGAGAGGGGACGATGTTGCGAGATGGTGCCACAGCTTCCCCTCTCCCCGCGAGGGGAGAGGGTGGCCGCGCAGCGGCCGGGTGAGGGTCCGAGCCTAAACCTCCACCCATCTCCCCTCGCGATGGCTCCGCGCCATCGCGTGCACCGCGCGCTCGATCTCCAGCCCGCGCGCAAAATCCACGACTCTGGCGTCGCCCCCACCGATCGCCCGCAGCAGCTCGTGGCACTCGATGATCTTGAGCTCATTGAACCCCAGCCCATGCCCCGGCGCCGGGATGAAGCGGTCATAGGGCGGATGCTGCGGGCCGGCGAGCACCGTCCGGAACCCCTGCGTCGCCGTGCCGTCAGCGGCAAAAACCTGGAACTCGTTCATCCGCTCCTGGTCGTAGGCGATGGTGCCCTTCGATCCAAACACCTGCATGGCGATCCGCCCCTTGCGGCCCCAGGCCACGCGGTTGAGTGCCATGACGCCCGACACCCCGCCTTCGAGCCGCAGCAGCACCGAGGCGACGTCGAAGGTCTCGACGGAGCGCCGTCCGCCGTCGCGCGACGGCCGATCGGGGTAAGGCATCGAAAGCTGCGCCATCACCGCCTCCACCCGCCCGAACAGGGTCTGCATGAGGCTCAGCGGATGCACGCCGAAATCGTCGAGCGCGCCATAGCCCGACGTGGCCTCGCTCTTCCAATAGAACAGCGCCTCGGGGTCGGCCATGAAATCCTCGTCCATCTCGAAGCGGACATGGTTCACCTCCCCGATCGCGCCGTCGCGGAGCAGCGCCTCGATCTGCCGGACTATCGGGTTCTGGATGTAGTTGTAGCCGAGCACCGCGACCTTGCCGGCGGCAGCGGCCGCCCGCGCCATCCTTTCCGCATCGGCGAACGCCACAGCCATCGGCTTTTCGCACCAGACGTGCTTCCCCGCCTCGAGCGCCGCAATCGCCATCTCGGCATGGAAAGCGTTG
>DATCRS010000389.1:0-5967 GCA_036568845.1 Devosia sp.
GAACTACATCGGCGGCAGCGGCTACCTGGCGCCCGAAACGCGTGACTACGTGATGATCGTCACCGGACACACGGCCGGGCGCTGGCTGACGGACCCGCCGCAGGAAGTGGACTACACCCTTCTGCCCGAGGCGGATTTCCACAGCGCCTGTCTCGACATGGCTAAAGCGGTGAAGGCGCCCGACCTGACGACGGACCCGGCGGAATGGCAGCCCTGGGGCGTGCTGATCGCCCAAGACGGCTCGCCAGAGCGGGCGCGGGGCCGGTTCGAGACGGTGCAGCAGCGCTATGCCGAAGCGATCGGAGACGAGAAGCTGATGCTGATCACCGTCCGCAACCCCAATTTTGGCCGCCGCCTGCGGTTCTCGGCCATGATCGGGCGGCAGACGCGCGAGGCGGCAAATGAGATTTGCCGCAGGCTCGCCAAGGCGGGCGGCACCTGCCTCGTGCAGAAGACACAGCCTTAGCCTTGGCGCGCCCTCGGCTAGAAGCCGAGCACCACGAAGCGGGTAATAAGCGCCGCGATGCTAAGGCAGACGACGCCGATGCCCAGCCCGATCGGTGAACCCCAGCCGTGCCAGCTCAGTGCCGTCTGCGCATATTTCCATTCCTCCTCACGGGTGAGGGGTGGGTGATTGGCCATGATCTTCTCCGTCCTCGTGAAATTTCGGCTTGCGCAGACGGCTATCAGCCGACATAGTTCGGCCGTCAGATAATTAGACGATCAAACAATTAAATGATCGAATCAACAGAGTCAACCCTGTCGACCTCCGAGCTCATCCGGACCGTGGGCGCGCTTGTGGTGCGCTGGCAAGACAGTACGCAGATGCTCGACGAGGCGGTCGGCGAGCTCTATGGGCTGAGCGCGTCGGAACGCCATTGCCTCAGCTTCCTTTGGCCTGGTCCGCAAAGCGCCACCGCCATCGCCCGGGCGATCCGACTGACGCCGGCTGCGGTCACTGCCCTCATCGACCGGCTCGAAAAGCGCGGCTACGTGGTCCGGCAGCCCGACCCCGATGACCGGCGCAAAGTGCTCGTCGCGGCCTCGACGCGAACGGCCGAGCTGACACGCGAGGTGTACGAGCCCCTCGGTCGCCGCGGCGCCGAGCTCCTTTCTCAATTCAGCGACGACGAGCTCCGCGCCTTCATCCGCATGCTCGAAGCCTCCGTGGAGATGCAGCAGCAGCAACTGGAGGAGTTGGCGGCGCGGAAGCCGTGAGCCTCAGGCCGTCGCCTTTGCCAATCCGTCGAGCCGTTCCGACAGCGCACGGAGCTCCCACTGCCGCGCCAGATCGGCGGCCTTGTCCCAGGTAGGGGTAGCGTCCTTGACTGGCGCGAGCGGCGTGTCGCGCCCCATCGTGGCGAGGCGCTTGTAGAGCCGCAGCGCCTCCTCCTGCCCCGGAAAGCGGTTGTCGGCGAGCATCGACTCGAGATCGGGGTGGCGCTTCAGGAGGCTCGCCGCCGTCACCGCGCCGACACCCCGCGCGCCGGGGATCTTGTCGGACGGATCGCCCCGCAGGGCAATGAAGTCGGGCACCTGTGCTGGCTCCACGCCATAGCGCTCGCGCACCTCGGTGGGGCCGATGCGGGCGATTTCGCCGGCCTTGACGGGGTGGAGGATCGTCGTTTGTTCCGAGGCGAGCTGGAAGGCGTCGCGGTCGCCGCTCGCAACAAGCGCCGTGCCGCCCGCCTTCTCCTCGGCTTCGACTGCGGCGGCGAGGAAATCGTCGGCCTCATAGCCTGCTGCCTTGCCGGAGACGAAGCCGCAAGCGGCGATGAACTGGGGCAGGACGCCCAGCTGTTCGACGATCTCGTCGTCGAACTCGCGCCCGCCCTGATAATCGGGAAACTCCTTGGCCCGCCAGTTGGGCACCTCGAGCGTGTCCCAGCCGACGAGCACCGCCCGCGGCCGCTCCGCCTCGTAGAGCCGGATGAGATAGTTGGCGAACCCGACAATGGCGTTGCCCCCCTTGTTGCCGGCGCGCCGCACCGTCTTGGGCACGGCGTGAAAGGCGCGGTGGGCGAAGGAATCGCCATCGATGATGAGCAGCGGACGTGTAGGCATCGGGATCTCCTCGACGCTAGAGCGAGGGTTTTCTGCCGTGCCGTCAAGGCCGGCCTGCCAAGTAGCCGCAGGTGTTTGGCGGTTCGGCACAAAAGTCGAAAAAGATTCGTCGCACCTGTCGATCCTGTCGCGCCTCGCTCGTCGTGACGATGAAGCGAGGGCAACGGGCCCTCCGAAAACGGAGAAATCAGATGCGTAGACGTTCGTTCATCGCCGCAGCCGCTGCCGGGATCGCGATCCCCAGCGTTGCCGAGACTGCTTTTGCCCAGAGCCCAGCACAGGAGACCGCCGTGACCGCAAAGACCGGATATGTCGATGTCAACGGATTGCAGATGTACTACGAGAGCCACGGCAAGGGCGGCGTGCCGTTGGTGCTGCTGCACGGCGCGTTCTCGTCCATCCACAATTCCTTCGGCGGGCTCATCCCGACTCTCGCGGCAACGCGCCAGGTGGTGGGTTTCGACCTGCAGGGCCATGGCCGCACCGCCGACATCGACCGGCCGATGACGCATGACGGGCTCGTCTCCGATATCGTCGCCGGTCTCGATGCGCTGGGTCTCGAACAGGTCGACTTCTTCGGCTACTCGAACGGCGCCTTCCTGGCTCTGCTCGTCGCCATCCGCCATCCCGAGCGGGTGCGCAAGCTCGTCGTGCTGTCGGTCAGCACCCGGCTCGACGGCATCCACCCGGGTCTGATGGATGGACTCGGGGACATGCAACCCTCGATGATGTACGGCAGTCCCTGGCATACCGAGTACCTGGAGCTCAACCCGAAGCCCGATTTCGACCGGCTGTTCTGGAAGAAGTCGGAAATGGACAAGGGAATCAAGGACATCCCCGATGCCGACCTCCAGGCGCTGAAGCAGCCGGTGCTGGTCATGGCTGGGGACTCCGACCTGCCGACCGTCGAACACGTGGCGCAAGTTTTCCGCCTGGTCGGCGGCGGCGTCTTCGGCGACACGCCGGCCGGCCTGCCCAATTCGCAGCTTGCGATCCTCCCCGGCACCTCGCACGTTTCCGCGCCGTACCAGACCGAGCTCCTAAAGCTCATCGTCCCGGCCTTCCTGGATAAGCAGGAGAAGCCGGCGGCCTAGGACGATCCCCTATGCCTGTGTCCCTCGGGACACAGGCATTAACCCCGCCGCTTAAGGTCACATAAACCGGCCACAATTAGCCTCGATAGCCCTAGGGGACCGCGCGGGGGAAGGCTGGACATCGGCGCCGCGAGACGGTTTGGATGCGCTGGAGCGTTCCGGTCCCGTTTGAGCTAGACTCGCGGGGTTTCGGACGCCATGCGCAAGAAGAATGCCGGGGCCCTCTTTATGGATTTTCACGTTTCGCCGGACGATCGCGTCGGGGCAGTCCCCAAAAAGGCGCGTGGCAAGGCCAAGCCGCAGCCGGCGAGCAAGAAGTCACCGCGTTCCGCCCGCAACGAGCGGCAGGAGCCGCGCATCGGCCATTTCGACAGCGTCTATGACGATGTGGTGGTCGACGACCGCTATGAGGACGAGCGCCCGCAGCGCGTTCGCCGCCAGAAGGTCAGGAAGACGCGTGGGCGGCGCGAACGAAAGCCGCTGACCTTCGGGCGCATCATCTGGAAGCTCTTTTCCTGGCTCCTGATTCTCGGCATCTGGGCCGGAATTGCCGGGGCGGCCGTCGTGGCCTATTTCGCCATGCAGATGCCGGCGGCGAACACCTGGGCCGTGCCCGAGCGGCCGGCCAATATTCGGATCGTCGCCGCCAATGGTCAGCTGATTTCAAACCGCGGCAAGATGGGTGGCGAGGCGATTGCGCTGCGCGAGCTGCCCTATTATGTGCCCGCGGCCTTTGTCGCCATCGAGGACCGGCGGTTCTACGAGCATTTCGGCATCGACGTGCTCGGCCTCATCTCGGTGGCGATCGAGAGCGTGCAGGCGGGCGAAGTGACCCGCGGCGCCTCGACCCTGACCCAGCAGCTCGCCAAAAACCTCTTCCTCACCCCCGACCAGACGCTGGAGCGCAAGGCGCAGGAAGCCATGCTGGCGCTCTGGCTCGAGCAGAACTACTCCAAGGACGACATCCTCGAGCTCTATCTCAACCGCGTTTTCTTCGGGCACGGTGCAACCGGTATCGAGGCTGCGGCCCAGACTTACTTCGGCAAATCGGCGCGCAATCTGTCGCTGGGCGAGGCGGCGATGCTCGCCGGCACGGTGCAGCGCCCCTCGCGCGTCAACCCGAAATCCGATCCGGAAGCCGCCAATGCTCGCGCGCGCCTGGTTCTCCAGTCGATGGCCAAGGAAGGCTATATTTCCGACGCCGAAGCCAAGGCCGCGGCGTTTGATCCCAACCAGCGCATCCGTACCAAGGTGACCGGCTCGGAATCCTACGTGGCGGACTGGGTCGAGACGCTGATGCAGGCCTATATCGGCGACATTTCCGAGGACGTGATCGTCTCGACCACCATCAACTGGGATCTTCAGAAGGTCGCCGAGGACATCGTCCGCACGGCTGTCGAAAAGCACGGACCCGAGAAGGGCTTCTCCCAAGGAGCCCTGGTGGCGATGGATGTCGATGGGACGGTGCGGGCTCTGGTGGGCGGCGTCGACTATGCGCAGAGCCAATACAACCGCGCCGTCACGGCGCGGCGGCAGCCGGGCTCGACCTTCAAACCGTTTGTCTATCTCGCGGCCATGGAAAAGGGCTATACGCCCGACACGGTCGCCGACGACGCGCCGTTCGACTACAACGGCTGGAGCCCATCCAACGCGTCGGGCAAGTATGCCGGACCGGTGACGCTGCGGCAGGGCCTGGCCTATTCGCTCAACACCGTTTCGGCCCGTCTCGCCATTGATGTGACGCCGCAGGTTGTGGTGGATACCGCTACGCGCATGGGCATCGGCTCGCCGCTGCAGGCCGTGCCTTCGATTGCGCTCGGGACGCAGGAAGTGTCGCTGCTCGAGCTCACCGGCGCCTATGCACCGTTTGCCAATGGCGGTGTGGGCGTGATCCCCAGCGTCATCACCCGCATCGAGACGGTCGCCAAGGACGGTAAGCCCGGCAAGGTGCTCTACGAAGCCATCCCTGCCGGCCCCGGCCAGGTGATCGAGCCCCATATCGTGGGCGAGATGAACGACATGCTGACCACGGCGCTGGAGATCGGCACCGGTAAGAAGGCCCATCTCAACGGATGGCCGATCGCCGGCAAGACCGGCACCAGCCAGAAGGCCCGCGACGCGCTGTTTATCGGGTACACGGCCCGGATGGTTGCCGGCGTCTGGCTGGGCAACGACGACGACACCGGCACCACCCTTTCGGGCGGCAACGTGCCCACCGAGATCTGGTCCGAATTCATGACCAAGGCGCATGAAGGATTGCCGGTGACGCCCCTGCCGGGCGAGTTCACGCCGACCGCGCCGCTGGAGCCGGGCCTCGCACCGATGGAAACGGCGCCGACCGTCGAGCCGAAACGCCGCAATCTGATGGACGCGCTGGGCGATATCTTCGGGGGGTGAGATCGACGGTTCCCTCCGCCGGGACTCCCCTCCCGCATCGGACAGGGGACCAGCCGGAAGGCTGGTGGAGGGGCCCCAACCACCGGCGCGCTCCGACCACCCACCGGCTGTCATCCCTGCGAAAGCAGAGACCCAGCTCTCACTCGACTCGGGCTGACGAGTGGGTTCCGGCTGAACGTCGGGATGACATCGGGGGTGTGGCACTGCCTCTCCCAACCGCCGTCGTCACGCAGGCACAGGCGTACAGACGAATGGCGCCGGGCGCCGAAGGCGACGGACGGGGGGCCGCAACCCTCTGATCGCCAGCCACCACCGGCGGTCACCCCGGCGGAAGCCGGGCCCGGGGCAGCAAGCACCGGCGGTTATGTCCCCTCCCCCCTTGCGGGGCCCCCTTGAGGGGGCGGGTCAGAGC
>DATCRS010000390.1:0-3433 GCA_036568845.1 Devosia sp.
CCTGCCCGCCAATCCGCTGGTGATCACGCCGCTGGAGCGCCCCGGGCAGCAGGGCGGCGACTGGAATCACGCGCTGGTGGGCGGCGGTTCGGCATCGATGCTGGTGCGCTACCAGGGCTATGATGGCCTCGTTCGCTATACGCCCGACTGGTCCGGTATCGAGGCCAATGTCGCCGAGAGCTACGAGGTCAATGCCGACGCGACCGAGTACACCATCAAGCTGCGCCAGGGCCACAAGTGGTCCGACGGCCAGCCCTTCACCACCGCCGACGTGCAGTTCTGGTACGACGCCTATCTGACCGACAAGGAAACCAATCAGGGCGGCAACGCCTGGTGGTCGTCGGGTGGCCAGCTCGCCAAGCTCGAAGTCATCGACGAGCAGACCTTCAAGGTCGTCTTCGCTTCGCCCAACGGCTTCTTCCTGCAGCAGATGGCCTGGGCCGACCAGGACCAGCTGGTGCGCTGCCCCAAGCATTATCTCGAGCAGTTCCACATCCGCTACAATCCGGACGCCGACAAGCTGGCCAAGGAGCAGGGGCTGGAAAGCTGGATCGCGCTGTTCCAGCGTGAGGTCGGCTATCTGGACACGAACGTCTATTTCCAGAACACCAAGCGCCCGGCGCTGACCGCATGGGTGTTCTCCCGCGAGGGCGCCAGCGCCCTGGGGCAGAACACCGAAACCACGATCGCCGTCCGCAACCCCTTCTACTTCAAGGTCGACACCGAGGGCACGCAGCTCCCGTATTTCGACCGCATCGTCTACCAGATGGTCGCCGATCCTGAAGTGCTGCTGCTCAAGACGCTGCAGGGCGAGGTCGACATCATGGACCAGTACATCTGCACGCCGGCCAACAAGCCGGTGCTGTTCGATGGCCAGGAAGCGGGCGGCTACGGCTTCTATACGCTCAAGGAAACGGCCGCGAACGTCATGGCCTTCCAGCTCAACCTCAACCACCTCGATGCCACCAAGCGCGAGCTCTTCAACACCATGGAGTTCCGCCAGGCGCTGTCGACGGCGATCGACCGGCAGGCGCTGATCGATGCGGTGTTCGTCGGGCAGGGCTCGCCGGCGCAGCCCTCGATGCGCGAGGACGATCCGCTCTACAACGAGCAGCTCGCCAAGCAGTGGACGGAGTACGATCCGGACAAGGCCAACCAGATGCTCGACGCCGTCATCCCCAACAAGGATGGCGACGGCTACCGGCTCGACAAGGACGGACGGCGCGTCTCTATCATCTTCGAGATCGACCAGACGCGCACCACCTTCCTCGACATGTTCGAGCTGGCCATCCCGATGTTCCAGGCGGTCGGCATCGATGCGCAGATCCGCACCATGGATCGCTCGCTCTGGGAAGAGCGCGTGCGCCGCGGCCGCGAATACGACGCGACGGCGCACCAGTTCGGCGCCAATTCCGGCATCGCAGCCATGCTCGATCCGCGCTTCTACGTGCCGATCAACAACAACTGCTTCTACGCGCCGGCCTGGTCGCTCTACTACACCAAGCCCGGTGACCCGGCGGCTGAAGAACCGCCGGCGGCGGTGAAGGCGCAGCAGGATCTCTACCGCCAGCTGGTCGGTACCGCCGACGCCGCCAAGCAGCAGGAGCTGATGGCGCAGGTGCTGCAGAATGCCGCCGACCTCTTCTTCACTTTCGGTGTCAGCCTGCCGCCGGACGGCTATGGCGTGGTGAAGAACGCCGTCGTCAATGTGCCTGAGGTGATGCCGAACTCGTTCGGCTGGCCGACACCTGGCCCGGCACGGCCCGAGCAGTTCTTCAAGACCTGACGACTCTCCCGACTCCCTCCCCGGCGCCGGTCCTCAGCGAGGACCGGTGTTGGAGGCTCACTTTCTGCAGGAACCCGACCATGCTCGAAGCCAAGGCCCAGCCCACCGCCCATCTCCGGACCCCCGACTGGTACAAGTCGGCGACCCGCTGGACGCAGCTGACCCTGGCCGAGGATGATCCGGTCAAGTTCGATCCGGCCATCTGGATCGACGTCTTCAAGCGCACGCAGTCGAACGCCACCTGCCTGAGCGCAGGAGGCTACATCGCCTACTACCCCTCCAAGGTGCCGCTGCATTACGTGAGCAAGTTCATCGGCGATACCGATCCGTTCGGTGTGCTGGTCGATGGCGCGCGCAAGCTCGGCATGCATGTGATGGCGCGCGTCGATCCGCATGCCATCCACCAAGACGCTGCCGATGCGCATCCGGAGTGGATCGCCGTCGACAAGGACGGCAACAAGCGCCGGCACTGGGCCTTTCCGGACGTGTGGGTCACCTGCGCCTACTCGTCCTACAATTTCGAGTTCATGCCCAAGGTGCTCGAAGAGATCACCCGCAACTACGATATCGACGCCATCTTCGCCAACCGCTGGCAGGGCCATGGCGTCTGCTATTGCGACGCCTGCAAGACCAACTTCAAGACCGCCTCGGGCTTCGACCTGCCGCGCGATGCGGACGTCGAAAATCCCGCCTGGCTGGCCTGGACGGCGTGGCGCCGAACGACGCTCAGCCGGCTCGTCGTCGAGTGGGACGAGCTGATGAAGAAGATCAAGCCGCATACGAGCTTCATCCCGAACATGGGCTCGGTGTCGCTGATGGAATTCGATCTCGATCTCATCGAAAAACACTGCCCCTTCCTCTGCGTCGATGACCAGGGCCGGCGCGGCACCGAGCCGGTGTGGATGAGCGGGCGCAACGGCAAGCGCATGCGCGCGACGTTCCGCGACCGGCCGGCCATCCTCATCACCTCCATCGGCCCGGAGGAGGAATATCGCTGGAAGGATTCGGTCACGACCGGCCCAGAAATGCGCGCCTGGATGGATGACGGCACGACGCAGGGCCTCCTCCCCTGGTTCACCAAGTTCAACGGGGTGGTGCCGGATACCCGCTGGGTGGAGCCGGTGGCCGAGAGCTTCGCCCTCCATGCCGATCTCGAGCCGGTGCTCGCCCAGATGAGCCCGGTGGCGGAGATCGCCATCCTCGACCCGGCGACCACGCTGCGCCACCACGGCAATGATACGCGGAAGGCAGCAGAGGCGGACGACCTCGGCTTCTATCATGCGCTGGTCGAAGCGAAGCTGCCGTTCGAGATGCTCTCGGACCAGGCGATGACGCCGGAGAACCTCAGGCAGTTCAAGGTGGTGATCCTCGCCAATTCGACCTGCCTCTCCGACGAGCAGGTCAGGATGCTCGAGGCATATGTGGCCGGCGGCGGCTCAGTGGTCGCGGCGCATGAGACCTCGACCCGCACGGCCGACAACAAGCCGCGCAATGCCATCGCGCTCGGAAGCCTGCTCGGTGTGACACTGACGCAGGCGGCGCGCGGGCCGGTCAAGAACACCTATGTGGCAATCAATGGCAGCCACCCGATTTCGGAGGGGTTCGATGGCGCGGCGCGGATCATCGGCGGCACCAAGTTGCTGGCGG
>DATCRS010000391.1:0-4613 GCA_036568845.1 Devosia sp.
TTCCGCAACCAGGTCGGCGACCTGCCGCGCCGGCCGCAGGATGCCGGCCAGCGGTTCGGCTGGTTCGGCGCCGTCATCGAGGACCCGGTTGCCGCCAAGACCACGGTATCCAAGGGCAGCATCCGCTGGGGCGGCGTCTACGGGCACGAATGGCTGATCGACCCGACAGAGGGTTTCACCATCCTATCGCTCACCAACACGCCTTATGAGGGTTGCACCGGCCAGTATCGCTTCGACGTCCGGCACGCGGTTTACGGCCGTCAGCCCGCCGGCTAGGGTCGCCGCCTCACGACGGAGTCGCCGATGCGCATCGCCACCTGGAACATCAACGGCGTCAAGGCCCGCCTCGAGCAACTGTTGAAGTGGCTCGAGGAGGAAGGCCCGGAGATCGTGGTGCTCCAGGAACTGAAGTCGGTCGACGAGGCATTTCCGCGCCTCGAGATCGAGGCGCTCGGCTACAACGTCGAAACGCACGGCCAGAAAAGCTGGAACGGCGTCGCCATCCTCTCCAAGAACAAAGCCGATGAGATCATCCGCGGCCTCCCCGGCGATGATTCGGACGAGCAGGCTCGGCTGATCGAGGGCGTATTCTCGGTCGAGGGCGGCGCGATCCGGGTGTGCGGCATCTATCTGCCCAACGGCAACCCGGTGAAAAGCGAGAAATTCACCTATAAGCTCAGCTGGATGGATCGCCTCATCGATCATGTCGAGGACCGATTGAAATTCGAGGAGCCGTTCATCCTCCTGGGCGACTTCAACATCATCCCTGCCGCCATCGACGCCAAGAACCCACAGAACTGGGTCGGCGACGCCCTCTTCCGGCCCGAGAGCGCCGAGCGCTGGCGGACGCTTCTCAACCTCGGCATGACCGATGCGCTCCGCGCCGTCACCGACGAGCAGCGCTTCACCTTCTGGGACTTCAAGACTTTCGGCTGGGACCGCGACGACGGCATCCGTATCGACCACTTGCTGCTCTCGCCCCAGGCCGCCGATCGCCTCGAAGACGTCGTCATCCACCGCGAAGTCCGCGGCCGCGAAAAGCCCAGCGACCACGTCCCGGTGGAAGGGATTTTCGCGTTCTGATGCGCCTCGATCAGGCAGAGCTCGATGCCACGGTAGCGCGTATGGAAGCGCGCTACGCCGAAGCGGATCTGTTCCCGGTTTACCTCGCGTTGGTGCAGCGGTTCTCAGCTGATCTGGACGATCCGCGCGACCTGGCTCTCTCCAAGGCCGCGGCTCTCATGCTGATCAAGTTTGCCGAGGAGCGCAAATAGACCTCGGTGTCACTCCCGCGATGTGTGGTTAGAACGAACCCTCAGATCAGCTGAAACTCACCCGTCTGCTTCCACCGCAGCCATGCCTCGACGCTGCGGCGGTGGTTCGGCACCATTTCGGGTAAGTGGTGCGGGTCGGCCCATTGGTAACCGATCGATTCCCCGTCCATCGGACGGGGCTCGCCCGAAAAGGCGGTGCTGGTGAACATCAGCGAGAAGTTCTGCATGACGTCGCCGTTGGGGAACGTCGTCGTCTCCCATTTGGGGTCACTCGCAACGCCAAAGGGCGTCACCGACTGGAGCACCATGCCGGTTTCCTCGGTGACCTCGCGGCGGATCGTTTCCTCCAGCGATTCGCCCACCTCCGCCGCGCCACCCACCAGGGCCCAGGTGCGAAAATCCGCCCGATGGTCGAGCAGGATGCGGCCGTCTGCGCGTTCTATGACAATGCGCGTGCCGGGCATGAGGACGATGTGATTGCCGATGACGGCGCGGAGCTGACCGAGCCAGCTATCCGCAAAATCGCTCATGGCCGGCGGGCCGTCAAAGCCCGCCGAATCGCGGGCCAAGCGTGTTGGCCAGTTCCTGGCCCTTCAGCCGTTGCTCGGGCGTTGCCAACGACATGGCGTTCTGTAGGAGCTCGTTGACCCACTTCTCGTCGGCCGTGCCGGCGACGCGGCGGCTGGCGACGGTGAGCCACATCAGGCCCTCTTCCGGGTTGGCCTCGACGCCGTCGCCGTTGAATACCATGTTTCCGAGCCGCGCCTGCGCCTGCGCCTGGCCCTTGCGGGCGGCCATGGTCAGCCAGCGGTACGAGAGCTTGGGAATGTCCCCCAGGGCCTCGTCGGTCGTGTACATCTCGCCGAGCAGATACTGCGCGTCGGCATTGCCGAAATAGGTGGCCGCGTGCTGCACGCGCCGCTCATACTCGGTCTGGTTGGGTTGCAGCCCCGCTTCGGGCAGGCCGTCGCGATAGTATTCGCCGACCTTCACGAAGCTCTGCGCCACGATCTCGGCATCGACGCCCTTGGGGGCGGCGTCGGCATGCTCGACCGCGATCTTGTTGAAGTAGCCGAAGGCACGGGCCTTGTCCTGCTGCACGCCCTCGCCATTCTCGTACATGAGGCCGAGCTGCCAGAGCGCAGCCGGCTGGCCGTCGGCCGCCGCCTGCTCGAGCACCGACATGAGATCCGAGCCCGAGATTCCTCCGCCGGCGCCATCGAGCATGTTGGCCATGCCGAGCGCTGCGTCCAGGGCCGTTTCGGCTGGCGCGGAGGCCGGCACCAGCGCATTCTGTGCCGCAACCGGCTGGGCCGCGATCGCGAAAACGACCGCCAGCCCCGCCGCGACGGAGTTCAGGGTGTTGGCCCTAAATGTCCGCATACTGCTCCTTTTCGCCCTTGGCGCCGGGGTTGGTCAGCGCGCCATAGCGCGCCGGACCCACCAGCTGGGCATACTTCCAGATTGCGCCCGAGCCATACTCGGTTTCGCGCGGCGCCCAGCGCGTCTTGCGCCGGGCGAACTCTTCCTCGCTGACATTCACCGAGATCTCCCCGGTGGTGGCATCGAGTGTGATGATGTCGCCGTCTTCGACGAGGGCGATCGGTCCGCCGACTGCTGCCTCCGGTCCCACATGACCGATGCAGAAGCCGCGAGTCGCGCCCGAGAAGCGTCCGTCGGTGATGAGAGCGACCTTGTCGCCCATGCCCTGGCCGTAGAGCGCCGCGGTGGTCGAGAGCATTTCGCGCATGCCTGGGCCGCCCTTGGGGCCCTCGTAGCGGATGACGAGAACCTCGCCTTCCTTGTACTGGCGCTTGTCGACGCACTCGAAGCAGTCTTCCTCGCGGTCGAACACGCGGGCCGGACCGACGAAGCGCTGGTTCTTGAGACCCGCCACCTTCACGATCGCCCCGTCGGGCGCGAGGTTGCCCTTGAGCGAGACGACGCCGCCGGTCGGCGAGATAGGGTTGGACGTCGCCCGGACGACGTCCTGGCTGTCGTTCCACTTCACCTGCGCCAGGTTCTCGGCCACGGTCTTGCCGGTCACGGTCATGCAGTCGCCGTGGAGATAACCGCCGTCGAGCAGCGCCTTCATCACCAGCGGGATGCCGCCGGCCTCGAAGAGGTCCTTGGCCACGTACTTCCCGCCCGGCTTGAGGTCGCCGATATAGGGGGTCTTGCGGAAGATTTCGCCGACATCGAAGAGGTCGAAATCGATGCCCGCCTCGTGCGCCATCGCCGGCAGGTGCAGCGCCGCATTGGTCGAGCCGCCGGTGGCGGCCACCGTCATGGCGGCATTCTCGAACGCCTTGCGGGTGACGATCTGGCGCGGGCGGATGTTCTGCTTCAAAAGCTCCATTACCTGCTCGCCTGCCTTGGCGCAGAAGGCGTCGCGGATCTCGTAAGGCGCCGGGGCGCCGCAGCTATAGGGCAGCGCGAGGCCGATCGCCTCGGCCACCATCGCCATGGTGTTGGCCGTATACTGGCCGCCGCAGGAGCCGGCGGAGGGACACGCCACGCGTTCCATCTCGTCGAGCGTCACGTCGTCCATCTTGCCGACGGAATGGAGGCCGACCGCCTCGAACAGGTCCTGCACGACGATGTCGCGGCCCTTGTAGCGGCCCGGCAGGATCGACCCGCCATAGATGAAGACCGACGGCACGTTGAGGCGGATCATCGCCATCATCATGCCCGGAAGGCTCTTGTCGCAGCCGGCCATGGCGACCAGCGCGTCATAGGAATGGCCGCGCATGGTGAGCTCGACCGAGTCGGCGATCACGTCGCGCGAGGCCAGCGAGCTCTTCATGCCCGCGTGGCCCATGGCGATGCCGTCAGTGACGGTGATGGTGGCGAATTCGCGTGGCGTGCCCCTGTTGGCGGCCACGCCCTTCTTGACCGCCTGCGCCTGGCGCTGCAGCGAGATGTTGCACGGCGCCGCCTCGTTCCAGGCTGTCGCCACGCCGACCAGCGGCTGGTGAATCTGCACGTCGGTGAGACCCATCGCGTAGAGATACGAACGATGCGGAGCGCGTTCCGGCCCCTCGGTCACATGGCGGCTCGGCAGCCGCGACTTGTCGACGTAGTTGCTATCCATTTTCCCAGTTCCCCCTGTCCGAACCACCGGCCGGACGCTTCAGTTTGGAAGCGTTCTTATTGTCGGCGTGCCGGACAAGGCACAAGGGCAGAGAGCGCAGTTTTGGTTCGCCAGCCGGAGCATTCGCTCCGCTGCTGTCCAACTCCGCCCGCCCAAGACCCCCGTCCTCGTCCCCGTTTCCGGTGACATTGTGGCGAGGTTCATCAGCAATTCGTTAGTCGCCAAGAGGGCGGCCGGGATTCAAT
>DATCRS010000392.1:0-7305 GCA_036568845.1 Devosia sp.
GGCTTCGACATCCCCCAGGGTCGCGAAGGCTCGCGTCAGCGAGTGCAGGCTGGCGATGTACTCCACCGTGTTGCGCTCGGTGCGCGACTCGACGAGTTGGATGCCGCGCAAGGCACAGCGGGCCTGCAAAGTCGCGAAGTACTTGCCCGCAGACTGGTGCGACAAGATGAGCCAGTCGGCAACGGCCGCCATCGAGTCGAAGGTCTTCCTCTCCTCGCCCAGCATCGCGACGTACTCGACGCTGCCGTCCTCTCCGTGGAGCGGCAAGAGCACCACCCCGCGGGAGATCGCTTGCACGCGAAGGCGCTCCCAGTCATTGGCCCTGCGCTCGGCCTGCTCGGCGTCGGACGGAGGAATCACCGCGTGGTAGCCGGACCTCATGCGTCGCTCCCGGCGAGGCGCGCCAGGTAGGCGCGGGCGTTCTCGCTCGTGATGCGAGTGCAGCGAAGACCGTGCTTCGTCAGCACAAGAAGCCCGGCGGCGGCGTCTCGATACAGCGATGCCTCGCTGCGGCCCGACAGCTGCATCAGCGTGCTGATCTTGAGCAGCGCGCCGGGCACGTTGATGACGTCAACCGGCTGTTCGGTGCGGCGCTTCGGTCGGGGATTGGCGGCTGCCGTGGGCCGCGTCGAGGTGATGGTTTCGGTTTGCATTTAGCGCTCCAGCGGCCGGGGCGGCCCTGTGAGCGCAAATGATTGTTTCGGGCGGCTCTTTGGTCGACCCGCTTATTGACTCAATCGCCGTCCTTGGTCGAGCGAAGGTGGCTGAGGTCGAGGTGGCGGACGCGAAGGTTGGGGAACTTCAGCCTCGCAGCACTTACGATGTCCTCGATCGTGCTTGCCGACTTGTTGTACCGGATCGCCAGGGACTGGTACGCGTTCTCGACGGTCAAGCCCTCTTCCCGGGCTTCGAGGAAGTCGGCGAGAACCGTCATTTCCTCTTCTGGTAACCGCCCTTGGTTCCCACGTCGGCCGCCCTTCAGGCACGTCTTCACCTGGTTCTTGAACCGGCCACTACGGCGGGCGATGGCCCCGACCTGTTCCGCGAGCATCCGAGCGAACTCCTGGTCCTGCAGCGCAAGTTCGAAGATATCCCCCAGCATGCCCAGTTGCGCACGCGTCAGTCGACTCTCCGGCAGATGGTCGGTGCGTGCATCGCGATGTACGACAGCCATGCCGTTCCTCCTTACCGCGGCAGCGCCAGCATTACCAGCGCGCCAAGGATGGCTGCCAGCAGCCACATGAGAACCGTTCCGAGCCGATGTAGCGCGCGCAGGTTCGCGTTCAGCGGCACCAGGTGTTGCTCAAACAGGATCTGGGCCAGTGCCGCTCGATCGGCGTTCGCAGTGCGGAGAGCCTCTCTCGCGTCGTACCCGTAGCGCGCCGCGTCAGCTGCGTTCTGCTGCAATTCGCGCTCTCCGGCATCGAGATCTTCCTCATCGTCGTCCATCACTGCCCTTCCTTTTGAAACCATTCTCATCGATCCTGTCGCCTCCCTTTCGCCCGGCGTAGCACAAGGTAGTAGTGGAGGGCCGCGGAGACGCTCACGCCGTAGCCGGGTCGCGCTTTGGCTCGTCCGCACGTATTGACTGAGAACCGTGTGTCGCTGGCAATAGCCGCGTAGACCAGTCCTACCACCTCACCGCGGCACGCACGCTCCAGTAGCGAACGCAAGCACTCGATGGTGTCGAGCGATTCAGAGCGAGGACGCCCGTCGGTCGGCTGGCCATCGCTGACGACGAGGCGAAGCGCAGGCCGCATCGGCTGCGGTCCGATGGAGTTCGCGCAGGGCGGGGCTGGGTTTGTGTGATCACCGTTGGTCATCACCTCTTCTCCAGGGACCGGCCGTCTATGCAGCCGTAGTGCATGAAGGCTGTCAAGGCCGCCTTGTTGACCGGCTTCTCCGCCTCGCCGCAGACGTAGGAGGTGAAGCCGGGGCCGTTGTCGCCCATGCGCAGTGTGGCGCACACGAGACCGACGATCTCACCTCTCAAGGATGCCAAGTAGAGGGCCGCCAGAAGCTCGCGCACGTCTTCGTTTGGCCCATGCCTGCGACCGTCAACCTGCTTGCCATGCTCTCGAATCAGCTGAAGGTAGCTCATCATTCGTCCTCCCCGAAGATGCGCCGCATTGCGCCGTGCATCACAGTGCTGGACAAGGCGGCGGCCACATCGGGATGACGCTGAGCTTCACCTCCGAAGCTGTATGTCGGTTGGCCATCGGACATTAGGCACCCGACGCTGATGCCAACGACCTTGCCGGCCTCAGCGTCCTTTAGCAGCGCCCGCAGGCAGCGCACCGTGTCCTGTGAAAGTCGTGGCTTTGCCGACACTGGTGCGCCGTTGAGACGCACAAGCTGGAGCTTCGCTGCACGCGGCCGGCGCTTGGCCTGGCCTACACTCTGGGTAGCCATTTCGATCTCCTCGTGATCGTTGTGGACAGGGCTCGTCACCGGTTGCCGCCGGTGCCGGGCCCGATTTATCTCAGGGCCGCTGAGACGCCGGTTCAGCCCTTTTCAGCTGGATCCTTCGCTCGGTCTATCGCCTTCTCGAGCCACTCTCGGCCCAAGCGCTTCAATTTCTCCCACCGCGCATCATTGAGGCTGACGGTACGGGGTTTCGCCCGTTCATCGTCAGGGAGCTTGGGCCTGCCGCGGCCCCTCTTCTGTTCCGTGTCCATGGAATAAATATATGGTGTTTATTCCATGAGTTCAATGATTTTCCGCATGGTGTTTAATCAGGAGAAACCCGACATGGCTGGCCAGCTCATCGATCGCAAGACCATCGCCGCGATGATCAACGTGAAGCCGGAGACCTTCCGCAAGAGCGTGGAGATCCGCCCGGACTTTCCCAAGCCGGTGCTACGCCTTAGCCGCGAGACGGTGCGCTGGGATCTGGCTGACGTTGAGAAGTGGCTGCGACAACAGCGCGCAGCGGCGCAGCGATAGGAGCGCGCGATGCGAGCGCCCCAACCCGCAAGTCTGCTGGACACCCCGCAGGCCCTGCTGACTTTGACAACTGTGAAGCAGCTGACCGGCTTCAGCAAGACGACGATCTACCGCCGCATGGAGGACGAGGAACACCCTTTCCCGCGGCCCAAGCGGCTCAGCAAGAGCTGCGTCCGGTGGCCGGCCGGAGCGGTCAAGCAGTGGCTGCAGGAGGCGATCGACGGACCGCCGTCAACGTGAACGATGCAGAGACGCTGATCACGCAGCACCGGACCTCATACGGTCGAACGCCTCGGCCACGTCCCGGACATCGGCCCAGCGCCGACCGCCATCGACGTAGGTCCGCACCGTGCATGTCCCGGCGCTGACCTGGTTGTACAGCGTGCCCGGCTTGATGCTCAGAACCTCCGCAAGTTGCTCGATGCTCAGCCGCGGACCGTACTTCTCGAGCAGGTACGCCTGGATCATCAGGCTCATGGCCGAGCCTTCGTGCGTCGGACGCCTGGCTCCTGCGGATTCCCGTTCTCGACCCAGCGGCCGTAGCCGTCCATGTCGATCAGCACCCGACCATCAGGCGCGCGCTTCCACACCACGCCTTCCGGCCAGACCCCATCCTGGATCTTTCGCTGGATGGCTTTCGCCGTGTAGCCGGTCAGCTCGGCGGCCCGGCTCACGACCACGTAGCGATGATTCCCGATCGCCACGGCCGCAGGGGCGACGGTGCCAGCGTCAGGCGGCTTGCGCTGCTGTTCGATCCAGTCCGCCACATCGCGCACGTCCGCGTAAAGCATGCGGGCATCGGTGCGCAGCCACTGGAACTCGCCGCGCACGCGCCGGCTCTTGATCGTGGCCGGCGCCAGGCCGATCTGCTCGGCGACCTCGTCCAGGGTAAGCGTCATGCGGCCGTACTTCTCGGCCAGGAACATGACGCGCCAGAGGATGGTCATCGCTCAGCATCCGCCCCGATGGCGGCGTAGTTCGGCTCCCACGGCGCAGCGCCGACAGTGGCAGTGCTCAGCTCCTGGCCGGCGAGCTTCAGGTTGGCGTAGAGGCGTCCGACTCGTGGATCACCGGCCCGTGTAGTCACGAAATGCCAGTCGTTGGACCTCAACCACTCGAGCTGCAGGTCGCGGCGTGCGGCTCCGGTCAGGTCCGCCATTTCCTCGGCGGTGAGCGTCAGCGAGCCGTCGGCCGGGAGCGGGAGGTTGATCGTCATGGGCGACGATCCTACGGCGGTCGCAGCCTTCTGAGCCGGTAAGCCGGAGGGGAACGGATAGGGGAACAGAATGGGCCGAGTGTTGCCCCGGCCCAGCATTCATGCGGCCTAGCGGGCGATCTGCGGAGCCCTCTGGGCAGGCCAATCACCTGCCGATGGCGCGATGCGCCCTCCTTAACCGCGCGGCTTCTCGTAGACGGGGGTGAACTCCGGCGCCGTGGCGTCCAGCTTGCCATACAGCCTTTCGCTGTCGTCCTTCCACCAATATTCGGTGTACTGCTCCGGCGCCTTCCACTCGTGAATGGCGATCAGGCCGAGTAAGGAACAGGGGTTGTCGGCCATGAAGTCCCAGCCATTCTTCTCGGCGCAATACATGTCGGTATCGACATCGCGCCAGAGACGAAATCCCTTCTGCTTCAACACATTCAATGCAGTGTTGTAGACATTCGTATATTCAGAAAGCGCTGCCATCGTTTCTTCTCCGTCAATCGACGATCGAGCATTGAATCATCTGCGGCAGGTGCCGCCGCTGACCAGTTCCATCGCCTCGAATGGGACCCCACCCTTGAGGAGTACTTCAAGGGCGAGTTTCGCGTTCTTTACCGCCGTCTTGTCCCCGCTGCGCTCGACCGCGTTCAGCACGTTGTTGTGATCGACGAAATTGCAGCCGCCGTCGATGACCTTCTGCACGTCGATCTTCACGAGGCCGTTTCCGGACGCATATCGTTTGGTCGCCTCCGCGGTCTTGGACGCGGAGATGTATTGCGTGTCGATGCCCTGGACATGCTCCGCGATCGAACCGCCTGTCCCCTTGGGCGTCAATCCCAGTCCCTGGTCGAATCGCTCCCTGTCCTGGGCGCTCAATTGCCGGTACACGGGTTCATACCGCGGCCGCCTCGCCATGAGCCCCAAAGGGTCCACCCAGGTCAAGGCGTTGGCGGCGTATTGGTAGGGATGGGGGCCCGCCCCCATCCCGAGCGGATCCTGGCTCACGAACTGCCCGGCCAGCGGATCAAAATGCCGATGGCGGTTGTAATGCAGGCCGGTCTCGCGGTCCGCGTACTGTCCCTGCAAGCGGATCGGATTGGCGAGCTCGTGAACCTGCACGCGCGCTGCTCCCCACGCTTCCTGTCGAGCGGCCCACACCACCCGTCCATCGCCTCGGGTCAGACGTATCGGGCTCCCGTTGGGGTCGTTGTAGTACCGGTAGCTGACTTCGCCGTCCACCACGGCCAACGGGACGAGGCTATGGGGGTAATACAGGTACTCGCGCCGCCCCGTCGTGTCGGGTTTTTCGTCGCTTGACCTCTCCGCCAACAGCGCATCACCATCCCAGCCGAAGCGCGTCTCATCGCCTCCAGTCCGCTTGAACACCCGCCGCCCCATCGGGTCGTAGCCGTAAACGGTCTCCGCCTCATCCGGTTTGCCGTTCCCGAACGTCGACCTTCTGCGACTGCGCACCAGCCGCTGATTCGCATCCCACGCCAGCGCCAGCGTTGTCGGCTCCTCGCCGTCCAATTGCCGCTCATCGCGGCGCTCGACCAGGTTGCCCGCCGCGTCGAAGCGGTAATGCACGCCCTCGCACCAGCCCTCGCGCCGCCAGGTGCCGTCCTGCTTGACGCCCGTCGTCAGTCGATCCCCGGCCGGATCCTGGAGGAACTTCTTCAGTTTCCCCTGCGGATCGATGTGCTCGACGACCTGCCCGAGCGGGTCGTAGCGGAACTGGTCCAGGCCGTACTGGCTGTCCTTGCGGTGCGTGAGATTGCCGGCCGCGTCGTAGGCGTACTGCGTGCTGAAGAGCCACTCCGACTCGCGCCGCACGCCCTGCCCGGTGAGCCGGCCCTCGGCGTCGTATTGGTACTGCCGCTCGAGGCCCGGTGCCAGCGTCTCCCTCACCACCTGTCCGGTCTCGTCCCGCTCGATCGTGATCGGCGGCTCGTCGTTGATGCGAATGGCCGCTGGCTGTCCGAGCGAGTCGTACTCGTAGGTCACCGTGTTGCCGGCACTGGTCTCGCGCCGGATGCGACGGCCCAGCAGATCGAATCCGTTCTTGATGACGAAGTCGCCCTGGCGCTCCTCGAGCAGTCGCCCCTCGGCATCGAGCGTCCGCTTCACCGTCACGTGCTCGTTGGCGCAGCCGGTGAGGTTGCCATTCGGGTCGAAGTCGAAGGTCTCCTCGAACTGGTGCCCCGCCACGAAGGGATGCTCGAAGCGCTTGCGCCGCACCCGACCGAGCTTGTCGGTCGTGAAGTCGATGACCCGCCCGAGCGGATCGACGCTCTGTTTCAGATGCCCCGATGGATCGAAGACGTACCGCGTCGCCTGGCCCCAGTAGTCCACTTCCTCGACCACGCGCCCGAGCGCATCGCGCCTGAGTTCATAGGTCTCACCGCGTTGGTTGCTCACGCCGATGAGCTGCTCTTCGGTGTCGTAGTGGTACGCCACCACATGCCCATCAGGCTGATGGCACTTGGCGATCAGCCCCTGACCGAAGTACTCGAAGCGCGTGCGCGCCCCGTTCTCGTCCTCGTGATGCGTCAGGTTGCCCTGGGCGTCGTAGGCGCAGCGGATGCGCCCGCCCGTGGGCAATGTCGCCTCGACGAGCCGCCCCTTGCGGTCGTAGCGATAGCGCGTGGCACGGCCAAGAGGATCCGAGCGTTCGAGCACATTGCCCAGCAGGTCGCGCTGGAGCCGAGAGACATGCCCCAGCGCGTCCCTCACGCTGACCAGTTGGCCATCGGTGTCATAACCCAGCCGCGTGGTCGCCTTCAGCGCATCGGTCACGCCGAGCAGCAGGCCGTCCCCGCTGTACTCGTAGACCGTCACCGCGCCGAGGGGGCTCGTCTGCTCGGCCAACAATCCGCGCTCATCCCACCGCTGGCGCCAGCACGCACCATTGGGATCGGTGATCGCCACCGGCTTGTTGCGTTCATCCACCTCCACCGCCATCGCGCTGCCATCCGGCCGCGTGAGCTTCAGCAGATTCCCGCGCTCGTCATACGCGTACTCGGTCCGGAGGTTCGCCGCATCCACCACGGCCGTGGTGCGCCCCACCTCGTCGTACTCGAAGATCGTGCGCCCGCCCAGCGGGTCGATCTCCAGGATCGGCAGGCCGTTCTCGTCGCACTGGACCGTGGACACAT
>DATCRS010000393.1:0-2907 GCA_036568845.1 Devosia sp.
GTGCCAGCATGGGCCACCAGATGGCGGGCAGGCCGAGGAGGCTCATGCGACCGAAATTGTGGATCGGGCTGCCGATCGGGACTTCGGCGAGCTGGAAGACAAGGAAGAGCGCGGCGAGGCCGATGAAGTTCGTCGCCAGAGTGACGATCACCGGATTGAGCTTGGCGAAGACGATGATCGTGGCGTTGACGGCGCCGCAGAGCATGCCGGTGAAGATGGCGCCCAGGATCACCAGCGGCAGCGGCAGGCCGGCTTCGGAAAGGCGCACCGTGACGAGGCTGGCGGTAATCAGGGTTGCCGGCTGGCTGAGATCGATGAAGCCACCGGAGATGGCGACCAACCCCTGGCCGATGGCGAGGACACCGACGACGGCCATGGTGAAGGTGACGGCCAGCACCGTCTGGTGAGACAGGAAGTCAGGACGGTAGAGGGCAGTGGCAGCGATCAGCAGCAGCCACACGGCGAGCAGCATCAGGCCGGTCCCCCAGCCGCCGAAACGGACCCTCAGCGGCGCGGCGGCCGGTGCGGTTTCAATGGCGGGGTTGAGGGACATTGTGGCTCTGGCTTCTGGTCAACGTTGCCGCGTGGTTCTCTTCTCCCCTGAGGGGAGAAGGTGGCGCGAAGCGCCGGATGAGGGGACGTTTGGGCATCGGACTTCCCCTCACCCGCTTCTTCGGGTCCCCTCTCCCCGAGGCGGGGAGAGGGGAAGAGAGAGCTCAGCCCTTGTTGGGGCAGAAGAGCTCGTATTCGGTGGTTCCGGCAGGGGCAGCGAGCAGTTGCTTGACGCGCTCGTTCATGTCGGGGACGGCGGCGGCCTGCTCGGCCGAGACCGGGCACGGCTGGACCTTCGAGGCCGGATCGCCGGCATCGGCCTTGAGCGGCGGCACGTTGCCCTCGGCAATCGGCTTGATCACGTCCCTGATGGCGTACACGGCATAGCCTTCGAGGAAGTAGAAGACCGAGCCCTTCAAATGCGGGTTGACGTTGTCGCCGGTGATGAAGGCGCCGTCCTGGCCCCAGCCCATCACCTCGTCGGCACGGCCGAGCTGCTCGGCGGCGTTGATGAGGGCGAGCACGCCGCCATCGTTGAGACCGACCACGGCCATCTTCTTGGCATCGGGATGGGCGGCGAGGAGGTCGCGGGCGGCAGGCAAACCAACGGCGGCGTCGCCCTGGCTTTCGAAGCTCACCCACTTCTCATCGGGGATGTCGGGGCATATGTTCTTCAAACCGGTCCGCATGCCGCCGGTGCGCCATTCGTTGACGATGCCGGCGGCAGCGCCCTCAGCAGAGATCACCAGGTCAGGATTGCAGTCCCACTGTTCCTTGACCAGCTGGCCGAGCATCTCGCCACCGGCGATACCGGCCGCGAGATTGTCGATGCCGACGAAGTACATGCCGGGGTCGGCAATGTCATAGGTGACGACCGGGATGTTGGCAGCCTTCAGCACCTGGGCGATGGCGGGGTTTGACGAGGGTTGGCCGTTGAACTGGATGACGGCATCGACGCCCTCCTGCACAAAGATCTGCGCGTTCTTGAGCGCGGTTGCCGGGTCGTTGTTGTTGGAGAGCTCGACATAGTCCCAGCCCTCCTTCTCGGCGAGGGCGCGGGCGACGTCGCCCTGGGCCTTCATCCAGTCGCAGCACGGGTTGCCGCCGACGGCCATGCCGAGCTTGAAGGTGTCCTGGGCATTGGCGGCAGTCGCGAGGCCGAGCGCGGCGGGGACAGCCAGCGCCATGACGGCGGCGGCCTGCTTTAGTTTCAACATCGGGTTCTCCTCCCTGGGGTGTCGTTGGTGGCTTCCGGCCCGTTCGGATCAGGCCGGTATTCTCTGCGGTTCGGCGGCAACTGCGTCACCGGGAATGGCGCCGGTGATGAGCCCGACGATCTCGGAGACCGTCGAGTCCTTGACCGTGCGCGTGGCGATGGAGCGGCCGAGACGCATCACGGTGATGCGGTCGGCGACACTCATCAGCTGCTGCATGTTGTGGGAAACGATGATGACGCTGACATCCTGCTCGCGCAGGGTGCGAATGACGTCGAGCACCTGCTCGGTCTCACGCACGCCGAGCGCGGCTGTGGGTTCGTCCAGGATGACGATGCGGCGACCCCAAAGCAGCGCGCGGGCGATGGCGAGGCACTGGCGCTGACCGCCCGACATGCCCTTCACCGAGACATTGATCGAGGGGACCTTGACCTTCAATGAATTCAGCACGTCGCGGGCGCGGCTGCGCATTTCGCGATCGTCGACGAGGTTGAAGAGGCGCGCCAGCGGGTTCTTCGAAAGCTGTTCGCGGCCGAGATAGACGTTCTGGTAGGCGGTCATGGTGTCGACGAGCGCGAGATCCTGGTAGACCGTCTCGATGCCGGCATCCATGGCGTCCTGGGCACGCTTCAGATGCACCGGGCGACCGTCGATACGGATCTCGCCCTCGGAGGGCGAGAGGATGCCGGAGAGTATTTTGAGAAGCGTCGACTTGCCGGCGCCGTTGTCGCCGACGAGTCCGAGTACCTCGCGCGGATAGAGCGACAGCGATGCATCGGCGAGCGCCACCACCGCGCCGAAGTGCCGCTTGATGTGCCGCGCCTCGAGTACTGGCGAGGTCGCCGCGTCGGCAGATTGCATCAGCATTTCCTCCTGGCCGGACTGTCTTCTTGATGTTCCACTATTGGAACGTCCGTCCCATGGGTAGAACGTTAGGACTCGACGGCCGTAGGAGTCAAGCGCGGGGGAGATCAGACCTTGGGCGAATATCAGGCCGCGACCAGCGCCTCGGTGGGCGCGAGCCAGGCGGCGCGGATGGCCGGGTAGAGTCCGGCGATGCCGCCGATGAGCGTCGTGGCGAGTACGCCGCCGGCGACGACCCAGACCGGCAGTTCAGTCGGCCAGCCCTGCAGTCGCGCAT
>DATCRS010000394.1:0-6243 GCA_036568845.1 Devosia sp.
GCGCGGCTATGCCGATGCCTCGATGGATGATTTCACCTCGGCAGCGGGGCTGACGCGCGGCGCGCTCTACCATCACTTCGGCGACAAGACGGGTCTGTTCCAGGCGGTCGTCGCCCAGATTGACGCCGAAATGACGGTGCGGCTCAAAGAGCGTGCGGCCAAGGCGCCGACGCCCTGGGAAAGCTTCGTCGAGGAGGGCATCGGCTATATCGAAATGGCGCTGGAGCCCGAAATCCAGCGCATCATGCTGCGGGATGGGCCGGCGGTGATGGGCGACCCCGCGTCGTGGCCGACCGCCAATGGCTGCATCATGGCGATGAAGCAGAGCCTCGAACTGCTGCTGGCCGATGAAGTCATTCGCCCGGTCGATCCAGAGGCCACCGCCCGCATGATCACCGGGGCCTCGTGCTATGCGGCCCAATGGATCGCCAATGCCGACGATCCGGTGGCGATTTCGCAGCGGGCGACGGCAGCCTATCGGGCCTTGCTCGAAGGCCTGCTGCGCTAGAGGAGAAAAACGGCCGCCGCGAGGTGCGGCGGCCTGAGGCCATGTCGCCGGTGTCAGGCCGGCTGCAGGGCGCCGGTTTCTTCGTCGAGGTCGCGTTTGCGCGGCGGGAAGGCGAGGGCGAGAGCGGCGCCGCCGATGCCGACCGCAGCCGAGGCGATGTAGAGCCAGTGGTAGGTACCGAAGGTGTCGTAGAGCCAGCCGCCACCAATGGGACCGCCTGCCATGCCGATGCTCGAGACCATGACCAGGCCGCCCAGCACCGTACCCATGACCTTCTGGCTGAAATATTCGCGCGCCAGCACCGAGTAGAGCGGCATGACGCCGCCATAGGCGAGGCCCAGCACCGAGGCCAGCATGTAGAACTGCGTGATCTCGGTGAGGTAGATGTAGAGATAGATGCCCACGGCCTGCAAAGCGAGGCCGGCCACGATGACCTTGCGCACGCCGAGCCGGTCGGCGAGGACGCCGAAGAGCAGCCGGCCGAAGAGCCCGGCGAGGCCCTCGACGCTGTAGATCGCGGCCGCCGCCAAAGACGTGGCGCCGCAGATCATGGCGTAGCTGACGGTGTGGAAGATCGGCCCCGAATGCGCCGCGCAGCAGAGGAAGAAGACGCCGGCGAGCACGAGGAACTGCGGCGTCCGGAGCGCCGCCAGGCGCGATTTCGTCGGCTGCGCCGGCGGGGCGACGTCGGCCCTGGGCGCGGGTGCCGGGCTGGCGGCAAGCGCTTCCGGGGCGCGGCGGATGAGGAGGCTGGCGGGAACGAGCAGCAGGGTGGCGGCAAGCGCGATCCAGAACATGGCACTGCGCCAGCCGATCTCTGAGATGAGGTAGCTCGCAAAGGGGGTGATCACCATCGGAGCGACGCCGCCGCCGATGGAGACCAGCGACACCGCAAGGCTGCGGTTCTTGTCGAACCAGCCCAGCGTCGCCGACATGATAGGGGCAAAGAACGCGCCGCCCGAGGCGCCGACAAGGCCGCCATAGGCGAGCTGGAAGACGAGGAGATCGGTGGCCTGGCTGGCGATGAAGAGGCCCGAACCGAGGAGCAGTGCCGCCATCAGCACCACCGGGCGGGCGCCGATCTTGTCACTGAGGGTGCCCCAGCCGAAGCCGGCAATGCCCATGACGATGAAGCCCACGGTCATGGCGCCGGAAATGCCGGCGCGGGTCCAGCCGGTATCCTCGGCCATCGGCTGCAGGTAGACCGGCAGCGCGAACATGGCGCCCATGGCAACGCAGGTGATGAGCGCTCCCGCCGCGACGATCACCCAGCCGTAATTGAAGGTCCTGCCCATTCTCTCACTCCTCTTGATCGGATCCTTGCCATCTCGTCGAACGGGCGGGTGGTGGATCGACAGTTACGTCATGAAAATCGTCGCTTAGGTGTTTGCTTAAGTGACTCAGTCAGACACTTAAGTCAATGCCTAACCAATCACGACTACTTGTAATATGCAAGGGGTATACCCACGTTCAAACTGCTTGTAAAGTGCAAGCGGGACAAAAGTGATTGGAGACGTGGTTTGGAGCAGCGGTCTGGATGCCCGATCAACCTCAGCGTCGAGGTGCTCGGCGACCACTGGAGCCTGGTGGTGCTGCGCGACATCATGTTCGGCAATTTCCGGACTTATGGCGACATCCATCGGAACTCGCTGGAGGGCATCGCCACCAATATTCTGGCGAGCCGCCTGAAGCGGCTGACCGAGGCGGGATTGATCACCTCGGCGCCGGACCCTCTGCATCGCCAGCGCAACATCCTGAGCCTTACCGACAAGGCGATCGACCTCATTCCGGTGATGGCGGCGCTGGGGACCTGGGGGGTCAAGTACCTGCCGGCGGCGCCGGAAATGGCGGCCCGTTCGATCAAGCTGCAAGCGGGCGGTCCGGCGATGTGGGCGGATTTCGCCGAAGAGCTTCGCTATCTGCACCTGGGCGGACCCAAGCCGCAGCGCTCGGTGCTGACCGAGCTCGGCCTTCCGCCGGAGGTGGTTTAGGGTCCCCAGCGCTGCCCCACCGCCTCCCTCCCCCTTGAGGGGAGGGAACGAGGGAGGGGGTTAGGCGGCAGGCACTGTCGCTGGTTGCTCAACCCCCTCCCTCAACCCCTCCCCTCAAGGGGGAGGGGAGCTTCAGGCCACCTCAAGCGCCGCCTCTCGGACCGCGGCGAGCGTTGCGTCGATCACCTCATCGTCATGCGCCGAGGAGACGAACCAGGCGCCGCGTTCGAGCGCCCGGACGCCGCGGCGGAGCAGCGCATGGGCGAAGCGGACGTAGCGGGCTTTGTCGGATACTGCGACATCGCGATAGTTGCGGGCCGGTTCGGTGAGGCCGAAGGCGACATGGAAGACCAGCGGGAAGCCGGTGACCTGCGCCACGATGCCGGCGTCGGCGAGCGCAACGCGGATGCCGTCCTGCAGGCGCTGGCCGCGGCGCGAGGTCTCGCTGTAGTGCGCCGGAGTCAGGGCTTGCTGCGTCGCGATCATCGCTGCCATGGCGACCGGCTGGGCGTTGAAGGTGCCGCCATGCAGCACGCCGCCATTGGGAAAGAGGTCCATGAGGTCGGCGCGGCCGACAACGGCAGCGACGGGGAAGCCGTTGGCGATGGCCTTGGCAAAGATGGAAAGGTCAGGCGTCACCCCGAACAACTCCTGGGCCCCGCCGCGCCCGAGGCGGAAGCCGGTGATCACCTCGTCGAAGCAGAGCAGCGTGCCATTGGCCCGGCAGGCGGCGAGCGCCCCTTCGAGATAGCCGGGTGCCGGACGGATGGCGCCCTGGTTGCACATGGCCGGCTCCATGATGACGCCGGCCACGTCGCCCTTCGCCAAGCGGGCCTCGAGGGCCGCCAGGTCGTTCCAGCCGAGAATTTCGAGGCCGGCCATCTCGAATGGCAGCTGCCCGGCGCTGCCGGCGACGGGCACTGGCTCGTCGGCGGGGCCGGCGGCATTGAGCGCCGGTGCCGTGGACCAGAGGACGTTGTCGAACCAGCCGTGATAGTGACCTTCGAACTTGATGATGGTGCGGCGGCCGGTGGCGGCCCGCATCAGCCGGAAGGCCGCCTGCGCCACTTCGGAGCCCGAGGAGCCGAAACGGACACGCTCGGCCGAGGGGATACGCTCGCAGAGGATTCTCGCCGCCTCCGCCTCGATCGGCGTCTGGCCGGCGAAGTGGATGCCGATATCGACCTGCCGCTTCACCGCCTCCCGCACACCGGCCGGACTGTGGCCGAGCACCATCGCGCCCATGCCGGCATAGTAGTCGATGAGCCGGTTGCCATCGACGTCGTAGAGGTAGGGCCCCTGGCCCCGCTCGAACACCAGCGGCCCGGGCTGCATACCCTGCCGGAAATGGCTGTTGACGCCCCCAGCGATCCACCGGCTGTGCTCGACGAGACGCTCGGCCGAGCGCGCGAAACTGAGGCCCGAGGCCCCGCTGTCCTTATCCATGAGACTCCCCTCTCCGGCCGAGCAAAGCAAAGCCCCTCGCCTCCGTAAAGGCGGAGGAAAGGATGACTCGCCGGGCGCGGCGTTTGCGAGCAAGCTCGGCGCCATCGAGAGGGGGAAATCGATGCGCATCTTCATGGCCACGCTCGGCACCGAGACCAACACCTTTGCGTCGTTTCCGACCGGAATCGACGACTTTCGCCGCGGGCTCTGGGTTGAGAACGGCATCGCCAATGCCGGCCGCAACCCCTGGTCGTCACCGGCCCAGACCTGGCTCAAGCGAGCCAGCGGGCTCGGCTGGGAGGTGACCGAGAGCCTCCACGCCTTTGCGGAGCCGGCCGGCGTCACCGTTCGGTCGGCCTATGAGGAGATGCGCGACCGCATCCTCGGCGATCTCGCCAAAGCCGGCCCGGTGGATGCGGTGCTGATGTTCCTCCACGGCGCCATGGTGGCCGAGGGCTATGACGACTGCGAGGCCGACCTTGTCGGGCGCATGCGGGCACTGGTGGGCCCGGCTGTGAAGATCGGCATCGAGCTCGACCTCCACGCCCATATCGACCACCGCCTGCTGGATGCCGCCGACCTCATCGTCTTCTATAAGGCCTATCCGCATATCGACTATGCCGAACGGGCCGAGGATCTCTTCGAGCTGATGCGGCGCACGCTGGCAGGCGAGATCGATCCGGTGATGGCGCTGTTCGATTGCCGCACGATGGGGCTCTTTCCCACCACACGGCAGGGGCCGATGATCCAGTTTGTCGCCGACATGTTCGCCGCCGAGGGCAAGGGCGGTATCCTCTCGCTCTCGCTCAACCACGGCTTTCCCTGGGCCGACGTGCCGCATGCCGGCACCAAGATGCTGGCGGTAGCCGACGGGGATATCGAAGTCGCGCGCCGGGCAACCGAGGATTTCGGGCGGCGGTTCTACGCAATACGGGCAGAAGCCACCCTGCCCTTCGTCTCGCTCGAACATGCCATCGTTGAGGCGCGCAAGCCGGGAGACAAGCCGCTGCTCTGTGCCGATACCTCGGACCAGACCGGCGGCGGCGCCCCCGGCGACACGACCCATATGCTCCGCGCCATGATCGAGGCCGGCATCGACAATGCCGTCTATGGGCCGCTCTGGGACCCGCTGGCGATCGGCATCTGTTTTGCCGTTGGGGTCGGCGCCAGGCTCAGGCTACGCTTGGGCGGCAAGTTCGAGCCGCATTCGGGGCCGCCGCTGGACGTCGAGGCCGAGGTGCTGTTCTTGAAGCGCGATGCGCATCAGGATCAACTGGCCGATGAGGTGGTGCCCATCGGCGACGTTGCCGTGGTCCGTGCCCGTGGTATCGACATCCTGCTGGTCAGCAAGCGCACCGGTGTCTTCTCGCCCACCATCTTCACCCACCACGATGTGAGCCTCGAGGGACGGCGGATGATCGGGCTCAAGAACCTCTATCGCCACACCGACATTTTCGCCCCCCTGGTTCGGGGCCAGCTCTACGTCGCGACCCCCGGCGCCTGCCCGCCGGACTGGGCCAGCATCCCGTTCAAGCGGATTCCCCGGCCGATGTGGCCGCTGGATGCTGATCCGCTGGGGTGAGGTGGGTCGGGATGTCGCCACATCGCCTCCCTCCCCCTTGAGGGGAGGGAACGAGGGAGGGGGTTGTGAGCACGGTGTCTGCGGCCTAACCCCCTCCCCCAACCCCTCCCCTCAAGGGGAGGGGAGCGAGAAGCTGGCGGCCCTCGGTCACCGAGCAGAACCCCTTGCCTCGCCGTCGGCCAGCCCCTATGGCCTTGCCGGAATAAAACCAGTGAGGCACCAGATGACCATCACCCGCTACCAGCCTGGCAAGCGCCTGTCGGCTGCCGTCAAGCACAACAACACGCTCTATCTCGCCGGCCAGGTGGCCAACGACGCCAATGCCAGCGTGGAAGCGCAGACCAAGGACATTCTGGCGCAGATCGATGCGCTGCTCGCCGAAGCTGGCAGCGACAAGTCCAAGCTGCTGATGGTCAACATCTATCTGCCGAACATGGCCGACTTTGCCGCCATGAACACGGCTTGGGATGCCTGGGTCGACAAGCAGAACCTGCCGGCCCGCGCCACCATCGAGGCACGGCTGGCCGACCCGAACCTGCGCGTCGAGATCTCGGCGATCGCGGCGCTGGACTGATCAGTCCTTCTTCTTCGTTTTCGCCTTGGCGGCGGGCTTGGCCTTGACCGCCGGGGCGGCGACCTTGGCAGCGGCGGCTTTCGGCTTGTCGGCCTTGGACGCCGGTTTGGCCTTTACTTCGGCCGGATTGCCGCCCTTCAAC
>DATCRS010000395.1:0-2335 GCA_036568845.1 Devosia sp.
CCGACGGTTTTCTCCGGTGTTCGGGGACATGGCCGACACATCATGGATAGTGCGTGGATTTGGCGGTTTCGGGAGGCCAAGTCCATGCCCTGGCGCGAGGTGTCGGTCATGCAACAACGGCGAGAGTTTGTGCGGCTTGCGATGCAGGAGGGAGCGAACCGGCGGGAGCTCTGTCAGCGGTTCGGTATTCATCCTGACACGGGTTATAAGTGGCTTGCACGATGGCAGACCGATCAGAACCTTACAGATCGATCGCGCCGGCCGCATTCGAGCCCGGGACGGACTGATTGCGAGCTCGAGGAGCGCATTCTGGCGGTGCGCGATGCTCATCCGGCGTGGGGAGCCCGCAAGATAGCGCGCTGCTTGGAACGTGAAGGTTATCGTTCGCCGGCAGTTTCGACGATCCATGAGATCATGCGCCGGGCAGGCCGCATCAAGCCACCGGTTGGGGGCGCGGTGGCAAGCCAGCGCTTCGAGATGTCGGCCCCCAATCTGTTGTGGCAGATGGACTTCAAAGGTTGGGTTCGGCTTGGCAATGACACGCAATGCCATCCCCTAACGGTGGTGGACGATCACTCGCGCTATGACCTGTGCCTGCAGGCTTGCGCCGATCAACGCACCGATACCGTGCGTGGTTGCCTGGAGCGGACCTTTCGCCATTACGGCCTGCCGGAAGCGTTCTTCGTCGACAACGGCTCTCCCTGGGGAGACCCTTCTGGCGAGCGCTGGACGCGTTTCTCGGTGTGGCTGCTCAAGCTCGGCATCGCGGTCATCCATAGCCGCCCATATCACCCGCAAAGCCGCGGCAAGAACGAGCGGTTCCACCGCACGCTTGCGGCCGAAGTCTTTGCGCTGCGGCGCTTTCGCGATTTGGCGGAGACACAGTGCGCTTTCGACGCATGGCGGGAAGTCTACAACTTCGAACGGCCACATGAGGCGCTCGGACAAAAGGTCCCAGCTAGTCGATATCGGCCGAGCCAGCGATTGATGCCCGATCGCCTGCCGGAGGTCGAATATGACAGCCATGAGATCGTGCGCCGCGTGTCCACGACCAAGGCCTATGTTAGCTTCAAGGGACGTCAATGGAAAGTCCCGCAAGCCTTCCGCGGTGAACGGCTCGCTATCAGACTGATTTCAACCGATGGCCAATACGGGATCTTCTTTGCCTCCCACCAGGTCGCCACCATCAACTTGACGGCAGGCAAAAGTGTCGGTGATGTCCCCGGAACAGTGTCGGCCATGTCCTCAGACTGAACATCGAGCCGGGCGATGACACCCGTTGTTGTTTGAAATGCGAGCGATCGATGAACGCCCCTCACCGCCCCGGCCAGCTCGGCTTCCGCTTCTCGGCGAACGCCTTCAATCCCTCCTTGGCGTCCTCGGTCATCGCGAGCAGCGCGATCTGGCTTTCGGTGTAGGCGATGCTCTCGTCGAACGACATCGAGGCGATGGCGCGCATGGCGTATTTGCCGCGGCGGATCGCGGTCGGCGACTTGTCGACGATGCGCCCGATCAGCCAGTCGACCTTGGCGTCGAGCTCGGCGGCGGGCACGACATGATTGAGCAGGCCCGCCGCGAGCGCGGTCTTCGCATCGAAGGGCTCGCCCGTCAGCGCCCATTCGTTGATCTGGCGCGGCGGCGCGATCGCCTGCAACAGGCTCAAGACCTGCATCGGGAATACGCCGACCTTCACCTCCGGCAGACCGAAGATGACGTGATCGGCCGCCACCGCCATATCGGTCATGCACAAGAGGCCCATGCCGCCGGCCATGCAGACGCCACCGACGCGGGCAATCGCGGGCTTGGTCGCATTCTGCGACAGGCGGAGCAGATCGGCATAGTCGACATTGGGCCGCGAGAAATCGAAGGAGAAGGCCGCGCCCGAATTGACGAGATCGGCACCGGCGCAGAACGCCTTGTCGCCCGCGCCGGTCAGCACGATCACGCGCACGTCCTTGTCGTCATGCGCCTCGCGATAGCCCCTGGCGAGACCGGCGATCACCTCGCCATTGAGCGCATTGCGCTTCTCCGGCCGGTTGATGGTGATCCAGTAGGCCTGTCCGCGCTTTTCGAGGATCACGCTGGAATTGTCGGTCATCGCGCCACATACCTTTTCGTCACATTTTCGCCCCGGCCGTATTTGCGGCAGGATCGTGAGCCCGCGCAAGGGCCCAAACAAGAGGACACGCAAGAGCCCGTGAGCAGCCGCTTGCGGATTGAATTATCCGGCATGGCAGATATCCTTGAGCCTGCCAATTTCAGTGTTTATGGGCCTTTCATGCGGTTGATTGCGGTCTTGATACTTTCGGCTCTTGTCGCGGGTCTTGCGTCTACC
>DATCRS010000396.1:0-3411 GCA_036568845.1 Devosia sp.
GTACAGCCCTATCTCGACCTGCTCGGCGCCAACTTCTCGCCGTCGACCAGGGTGTCGGCGCTGTCGCTGGCGCAACAGCAGATGGTTGAGATCGCCAAGGCGCTGAGCTTCAAGTCGCGCCTCCTCATTCTCGACGAGCCGACCTCGAGCCTCCCGATCGCCGAGACCGAAAAGCTGCTGCAGGTGATGCGGCGGCTGCGCGACGAAGGCATCGCGGTGATCTTCATCTCTCACCGTCTGCACGAGGTGGTGGCGGTCTGCGATCGCGTCGTGGTGCTGCGCGACGGCAAGATGGTCGGCACGCTCCACAAATCCGAAATCAACCATGACGCCATGGTCAAGCTCATGGTCGGGCGCGACCTCCGCGTCGCCTACACCCCGCCCAAGGCCTCGCGCGGCGAGGCCGCGCTCTCGGCGCGCAACGTAAAAACCTCGACCTATCCCTTCCGCGACGTGTCGCTCGACCTGCATGGCGGCGAGATCCTTGGCCTCGCCGGCCTAGTGGGTGCGGGGCGCACCGAGCTCGCGCGCGTGCTCTTCGGTATCGACCGCGCCGAGGGCGGCGAGATCACGCTCGACGGCGCCCCGCTCAGGTTGCAGACCTCCGCCGATGCGATCGCCGCCGGCATTTTCCTCGTCCCCGAGGACCGCAAGGGCGCCGGCATCCTGCTCGATCTGCCGATCTACGAGAATGTCTCGCTGCCCAACCTCCCAGCCTATGCCAAGGGCCCGTTCGTCTCCACCGATGCGGAGCGCAAGCAGGCCGAGCGGAGCCGGCGCGAGCTCGACATCCGGACCGCCAACATATCGACCAAGACCGGGCAGCTCTCGGGCGGCAACCAGCAAAAGGTGGTGCTCGCCAAGTGGCTGGCGATGCAGCCGCGGGTGATGATCTTCGACGAGCCGACGCGCGGCATCGATATCGGCGCCAAGTCCGAAATCTACCGGCTGATGCGCGGCCTCGCCGACAACGGTGTCGCCGTGCTGATGATCTCCTCGGACATGGAAGAGGTGATCGGTGTCTCCGACCGCGTCGCGGTGATGCACGAGGGCGGCATTTCGGGCATGCTGGAGCGCGACGCCTTCAGCGAAGAGAACATCCTGCGTCTCGCCGTGGGCAAGACGATCTAGCGGGCGCATTCGGGGGAACGCGGACGATGTTGAAGAAAGACCTGGGGCTTCTGGTCCTCATCCTCGTGGTGGGCGCGGTGGTTGCCATCATCAACCCGCGCTTCCTCTCCACCATCAACATCGCCAACACGGCAAACCTGGTCGGGCTGTTCGGCATCTTCGCCATCGGCCAGGCCTTCGTCATCATGACCGGCGGCATCGAGCTCTCCTCGGGCTCGGTCATCGCCCTGCTCGGCGTCATCTTCATCGATCTTATCGCCAACAAGGGCGTGCCATGGCCGCTGGCGATGCTGATCGTCATCTTCCTCGGCATCGCCATCGGGCTGGTGCATGGACTGCTCATCACCCGCATGAAGCTCCAACCCTTCGTGGTGACCCTGTGTGGTCTCCTCATCTATCGCGGCGTGGCGCGCTTCTACACCAAGGACGGCACCGCCGGTTTCCCCTTCGGTGCCAACTTTCCTGACCTCGAATGGCTCACCACCGGCCGCACCGATATCGTCTCGATCATCACTGGCGGCGCGGTACCCACCATCCCCATCCCGCACTCGTTCTTCGTGATGATCGTGATCGCGGTGGTGATGTGGTTCGTGTTGCACCGCTCGGTCTTCGGCCGCTACCTCTTCGCCATCGGCAAGAACGAAGAGGCCGCGCGCTATTCGGGCATCCGCACGACCCGGATGATCGTCATCGCCTATGTCATCTGCAGCGCGCTGACCGCGGTCTCGGCGATCTTCTTTGCCATGTACACCCGCTCCATCCTGCCTTCGGGCCACGGCAACTTCTACGAGCTCTACGCCATCGCCGCGGCCGTGCTCGGCGGCTTCTCGCTGCGCGGCGGCGAGGGCTCGATCGTCGGCGTGGTGTTGGGCACGATCCTCTTGCAGGTGCTGCAGAACCTCGTGAACCTCCTCGGCATCCCGTCCTCGCTCAACTTCGCGGTGATGGGTTCGGTGATCCTCATCGGCGTCGTGGCCGACCAGCAGTTCACCCTCTACCGCGAACGCCGCCGGACGCTCGAAGCAGCACGGCTCAGCGCGGCCGCGAAGTCGGCGCCGGCGGAGTAGCGGCAGATCACGATCCTGTGCGATTTACGGGGCTTTAATTCCGCCCGGGCGTAGGTGGCAGCATGTTTGCGGTGGTGAACGGCTATTCCTGCACTTCGAGTTGCGACGTCGCTGTCGCACGCCGGAACATCGATCCGCGCAACCCGCACAACGATCCGGTGAAGGCCGAGCAACTGGCGGAGGCCGACATACTGAAGGGCAAGACGCCCAGAGATGCGCCGCCCGACGCGTCGCGCGTCAATACCGTCGAGAATCTTTCAGGCGCTGAGCTCGCCCCGAAGCGGCTTGTGGACCTCTACGCCTAACCGTCATTGGCGGCGTTGAGCTCGTCGGGCTCCTTGCCCTCGTCGACCTCATCGCCCGGCATCACGCCGTCGCCGCCCAGCGCCGCATCGACCGCCACCGCGAGTGCCACGAGATCGATCTCGGCGAGGTCGGTCTCAGCCTGCCGTGCGATCTCGCGCCCCAGCGCTTCGAGGATCAGCTGTTTGCGGTCGTCGAGCTCAGCCATTTCCATGGACGGAGATCCCCTGTTCATCGAGCTTGATTTCGAGCCGCGGCTTCTGGCTTTCCTGCCACGCGATATAGATGCCGAACGCCACGACCAGCGCGGCGAGGAGGCCGATCACCAGATAGAGCGAGTTGCGGGTCACTTGAGCCATCCCGGGCTGACGCTGTTGCCAACCCAACGCGCAACCAGGGTTCCGGGTTCACCTACGCCTGCCGGATCGCTTTAACCAATGCTGCAGCGGCCGTGCCGAGGTCGCCCGAATTGTCGATGCGGACGGTTTCGATGCCGTCGGGGACGGGGGCACCTTCGTGAGCGAGGCGGGCGGCGATTTCGGCCTCGGTTTCGCGGCCGCGGCCGGCGAGCCGCTTCGCCCGCACATCTGCGTCGGCGGTGATGAGCGTCACCATGCAGCGCGGATAGCGCGCCTGCGCGTCGCCGATCATGCGGCGCGAGCCGTTCATCACCACGGTGCGACCCTGGGCGATCTGTTCGTCGATTGCTGCCGGTACGCCGTAGCAGAGCCCGTGCGCCTCCCAGTGCAGTGCATAGTCGCCGCGGTCGCGCGCTGATTCAAACCCCGCGAGGTCGATGCTGTCGTGATCTTCGAGTTCTGCGACGCGTCACGAGTGATTACCCGGCGGGCGAAAACGAAGTTGGGATCGTCAGCGAGTTGTGCCTTGGCCGCGCCGATCAGCGTATCCT
>DATCRS010000397.1:0-5954 GCA_036568845.1 Devosia sp.
AGCAGATCGTGCTGACGAGCCACCTGGTCGACCAGAACTACATTGCCTTCAGCAAGAAGGTCTGGGACGGGCTGACCGCAGAGCAGCAGGCAACCGTGCAGAAGGCCGCGGAGGATGCCGCCGAGACCGGCAGGCAGCGTCAGCTGGCGCTCGAAGCGGAGCTCGAACAGTTCTTCAAGGACAAGGGCCTCAAGGTCTATACGCCGGACGTCGAGGCGTTCCGCGCCCAGGTGCAGAAGGCCTATCTCGAGTCCGAGTTTGCCAAGGACTGGCCCGAGGGTCTGCTCGACCAGATCAACGCGCTCACCTGAGCTCGCCATGAAACCGGCGACCCTGTGGTTGCGCCGGCGCGCCGAGGACGTGGCAGCGGGGCTTCTCGCTGTCATGTTCCTCACGTTCCTGGTGCAGATCTTCACCCGCTACGTGATCAACTACCCCCTGGCCTGGACGCTGGAGGTATGTCTCACCCTTTGGCTGTGGCTGGTCTTCTGGGGCGCCGCTTTCATCCTCGACGATCGTGACCATGTGAAGTTCGACATGTTCTACTTCGCGGCCTCGACGCGAGTGCGCCGCATCCTTGCCCTGGTCACCGCGGTCGCCATCCTTGCCGGTTTTCTCGCTGCGTTGCCGGCCACCTGGGACTACATCACCTTCTACAAGATCAAAAAGAGCGCGACGCTGCGCATCCGCCTCGACATCGTCTTTTCCGTCTACGGCATCTTCGCTGTCGCGATCATCACACGCTATGCGCTGAGAGCCTGGCAGCTGCTGCGCGGCGCTGAGCCCGATGCCGTAGCGCAGCCGCATGAGCAGGTGGCCGTCGAATGATCAGCCTTCCTTTTGGCGCCTGCCTCATCGCGCTGTTCGGCCTTGCCGGCATCGGCGCGCCGATCGCGCTCTCGATGTTCGTGGCCGCAATCCTCTATCTCTTCGTCAAGGGCCACGATCCTGGCCTTGCAGCGGAGCAGAGCATCCAGGGGCTCTATGACAGCTTCCTGCTGCTCGCGGTGCCTCTCTTCATCGTCGCCGCCAACATCATGAACCAAGGGACGATCAGCGACCGGCTGCTGGACTTCTGCAAGGCCGTGGTCGGCCGCTTCCGCGGCGGCTTGGCGCAGGTCGATATTCTCGTGAGCCTCATCTTTTCGGGCATGTCGGGATCGGCCGTGGCCGATGCAGCGGGTGTGGGCAAGATCACCATCAACATGATGCTGAGGAGCGGCCACTACTCTCCCGGTCTTGCCGGCGCCGTGGTTGCCGCCTCCGCGACGATCGGTCCGATCATCCCGCCATCGATTCCGATGGTCATGTACGCCCTGATCTCGGACACCTCGATCGGCTACCTGTTCCTTGCCGGTATCGTCCCTGGACTGCTGATGACGGTGGTCATGATGGGTATCACCACCTGGATCGCCCACCGGCGCGACATCCCGGCCGAAGTGCCGGTGCCCGTGCGCGAGCTGCCCAAGGTCACCTTCCGGGCACTGCCCGTGCTGTTCATGCCGGTGATCCTGCTTGCCGGCATCTATGGCGGCGCCACCACCCCGACAGAGGCGGCGGCGGTCGCTGCGGCCTACGCGCTGCTGCTCGCGGCTCTGTTCTACCGCTCGGTCAGCTGGCGCGGCCTGCATGCGGTGCTGGTCGACAGCGCCCGCTCCTCCGCCTCCGTGGGCCTCGTCATCGGCAGTGCGCTAATCTTTAACTATATCGTCGCATCCGAGAACATCCCGAACCTGATCGCGGGCTGGCTGGCGCAAACCGAACTTTCGCCTCTCGCCTTCCTGCTGTTCGCCAACATCATCATCCTGCTGCTCGGGTGCCTGCTCGATGCAACGACGATCATCCTCGTCATCCTGCCGCTCTTCATCCCGACCTGCCGCGAGCTCGGTATCGACCTCGTCCACTTCGGCGTCGTGATGGTGGTCAACTGCATGATCGGGCTGATCACCCCGCCCTACGGCATGCTGCTCTTCGTCATCAACGCGACGACCGGAATCGCCATCAAGGACATCGTGCGCGAAGTGATGCCGTATCTGGTGGCGCTGATTGCATCACTGCTCATCATGACGCTGTTCCCCGAGACCGTGCTGTGGCTGCCGAGAATGTTTGGATACCAGGGATGAGTGCGCCCGTTGGCTCATTGTCGGAGGCCCGGGGGCACGCGGTTCGCCTGGGGTTGATCGGCGACAATATCGCACGCTCGCGCGCACCCGACCTGCATCGTATCGCGGGGGAGCTGGCGGGGATCCCCACGACCTACGACAGGCTGATCCCGCGCGAACTGGGCACCGATTTCGATGCGGTTTTCGCGCAGTGTGCAACGAGCGGCTATCGCGGCATCAACATAACCTATCCTTACAAGGAGCTCGCGGCTGGCAAGGTTCACACGCCTGATCCGCTGGTTCGGGACGTGGGCGCGGTCAATACCGTCATCTTCGAAGCCTCGGGACCGCACGGGTACAATACCGACCTCACCGGCTTCATGGCGGCCTATCGCGGCGCCTTCGGCGACGCGCCGCCGGGCCCTGTCGCGCTGATCGGCGCGGGCGGGGTCGGCAAAGCCATCGCCTTCGCCCTGCTGGGGCTTGGCGCAACCGAGCTCCACATCACCGACAAGGACGAGGCGCGCGCGGCCGGGCTGGCGCAGGCGCTGGCCGTCGCCTCGCAGCGCATGAACGTCTCGGTGCACCCGAGCGCGGCCGAAGCCGTTCTCGGTGCGGAGGGGGTCGTCAACTGCACGCCGGTCGGGATGGTGGGCCACGAGGGCACGCCTGTGCCTGCCGCGGCACTCTTCGGCGCAAAGTGGGCGTTCGACGCCGTGTACACGCCGCTCGATACGACGTTCCTCCGCGACGCCGCTGCTGCGGGACTTACCTGCATCAGCGGCTTCGAACTGTTCTTCCATCAGGGCGTCCAGGCCTTCCGGATCTTCACCGGCCGCGATGTCCCGGAAACTCATCTGCGGCGGCGCCTCATCGGCGTGGCCACCAGCGACCAAGGACAATGACGTGACCGACCAAGCATCCGGCCATCCCCTGCGCGGCAAGATTGGCCTCAGTGCAGCCATGACCACCCCGTTCACCGCCGCGGGCGAGATCGACTGGGGCCGGTACGCCGCCCACGCCAAAAACCTGCTCGGCCGCGGCATGCAGGCTGTTACGGCGTTCGGGACCACTGGCGAGGGCATCTCGATACCTGTGGCCATGCGGGCCGCGCTCTACGATCAGATGGCCGCCCGCGGGGTGCAGCCTGGGCAGCTGGTCGAATGCGTCTATGGCCTCTCGGTCGCGGACGCGGCAGCGCAGGCCCGCCGGGCGATCGAGGCGGGTTGCGCGGCGGTGCTGCTGACCCCACCGTTCTACTTCAAGGACCCGAGCGAGGAAGGCGTCCATGCCTGGTTCAGCCGGACGCTCGAGGCCATCGGGCCCTCGGCCCGCGACATCATCCTCTACAACATCCCGCAGCTCACCGGGGTGACCGTCGGGCTCGACTCCCTGGCAAGGCTGCGTCGCGCCTTCGGGCCGGTGATCGGCGGGGTCAAGGACAGCAGCGGCAACTGGAGCTACACTGAGAAGCTGACCCGGGCGAATGCGGACATCGCCATCCTCGTTGGCAACGAGGGCCACCTTGCTGCCGCGGTGCGCCTGGGCGCCAGCGGCGCCATCAGCGGGCTCGCCAATTTCGCGCCCGAGCTGGTGGGCAGGCTCGTTTCGGGTGTCGACGACACGCGCATCGAGGGCCTGCTGCGGGCTGTCCTCGCGCGACCTGTCGTTCCCGCCATCAAGGCCTATATGGGCGCAAAGCTCGACTCGGCCTGGCGCGAGGTGTTGCCACCGCTGCAAGGGCTGGATGCGGCGGCAAGTGCCACTCTCGTTGCCGAAATCGACAGCGCTCTCGCCGGTGTCGCAGCATAGGAGGGACGCATGAGGACCTCGATCGCCACGGTTTCGATCAGCGGTGACCTGGCCGAGAAACTCGAGGCGATCGCGGCGGCCGGCTTCGACGGCGTCGAGATTTTCGAGAACGACCTCTTGACCTTCAACGGCTCGCCGCGCGAGGTCCGCAAACGCGTCGAGGATCTCGGGCTCGAGATCACCTTGTTCCAGCCGTTCCGCGATTTCGAGGGCCTGCCCGAACCGCACCGCGCCCGCGCGTTCGATCGGGCCGAACGCAAGTTCGACCTGATGGGCGAGCTGGGCGCCGAGCTGATGCTGGTCTGCTCCAGCGTCTCGCCGCTGGCGCTCGGAGGCATAGAGCGCTGCGCCGCCGATTTCCGTGAACTCGGCGAGCGGGCCGGGCGGCGCGGACTTCGCGTCGGTTACGAGGCGCTCGCCTGGGGCCGCCACATCAGCGATCACCGGGACGCCTGGGAGATCGTCCGCCGGGCCGACCATCCGAGTGTCGGCCTGATCCTCGACAGCTTCCACACGCTGTCCCGTGGTATCGATCCCGACACCATTCGATCGATCCCGGGCGATCGCATCTTCTTCGTCCAGCTGGCCGATGCCCCCCGCATCGATATGGATGTGCTGCAGTGGAGCCGGCACTATCGCAACATGCCCGGACAGGGCGACCTGCCAGTTGCCGACTTCCTCCGGGCGGTGCTGGCGGCCGGCTATTCGGGTCCGCTCTCGCTCGAAGTGTTCAACGACCAGTTCCGCGGCGGCGGCTCGCCCAAAGCCATTGCCGTCGACGGGCACCGCGCACTCGCCTATCTCGTCGACCAGGTTGCGCGCGCGGAGCCCGCGCTGGGGCTCGTGGCGGCGCCACCGCGGGTCGAGGTCGAGGGCGTGGCTTTCGTGGAGTTCGCGACGAGCGCAGCGGAGGGCGCGCGGCTGGGCGCTTTGCTCGGACAGATGGGCTTTGCCCGTGTCGCCCGGCACCATCGCAAGAGGGTCGCGCTCTACCGGCAGGGCGACATCAACATCGTGGTCAATACCGAGCAGGAGGGGCTGGCGCACTCGGCCTATGTTACGCATGGCACGACCGCCTACGCCATCGGGCTCAAGGTCGAGGACGCGGCGGCGACCGTGCAGCGCGCGGAAGCGATGGGGGCGACTACCCACCGGCAGCAGGTCGCCGAGGGCGATCTGATGATCCCGGCAATTCGCGGCGTCGGCGGCGGGGTGATCTACTTCATCGGCGAGAAGGGCGATTTGGGGCGGGTGTGGGATATCGAGTTCATCCTGGAGCCCGACGTGCACCCGGTCGGCGGAGGCCTCGTCCGCGTCGATCATATCGCCCAGACGATGGCCCATGACGAGATGCTCACCTGGGTACTGTTCTACGGCTCGATCTTCGCGACGCGGAAAAGCCCAATGGTCGACGTTCTCGATCCTTCCGGCATTGTGCGCAGCCAGGTCATCGAGAACGTGGCCGGCAGCCTCCGGCTCACGCTTAACGGCGTCGATAACAGCCGTACCTTCGCCGGACGTTTCATCGACGAGGCCTTCGGCGCCAGCGTCCAGCACATGGCGTTCGCGACGAACGACATCTTCGCGACCGCGGCGGCGCTGAGGTCCACTGGCTTTGAGGCCCTGCAGATTTCGCCGAACTATTACGACGATCTCGCGGCCCGCTTCGGGCTCGACGACGACATGATCGAGCGCCTGCGCGCCGATCACCTGCTCTACGATCGCGACGACGGCGGCGAGTTCTTCCAGCTTTACAGCCGCACCTTCGGCGAGGGGCTGTTCTTCGAGATCGTCGAGCGTCGCGACGCCTATGGCGGCTACGGCGCCCCCAACGCGCCCTTCCGCATCGCCGCACAGCGCCGCGAGATGCGTCCTGCTGCGATCCCGAGGCTGTAGCTACCCCGGAGCCTCGTGCGCCGACCGCCGCTCGTCGGTTAAGGTCTGTGTCAAAGGCGGGTGCGCACAGCGCCCCCTCAGCCCTCGGTAGAAACTGGGTGAACCCGAAGCCTTCCGCAAATGGCCCAGGGAACAATGCTACTG
>DATCRS010000398.1:0-2154 GCA_036568845.1 Devosia sp.
AACGGCCAAGTCGAACGGCTAACCTCGCTTCCCCACCTCCGCGACATCCACCTGCCAGGTCAGCGCCTGCTCGCTCAGCGTAATACCCAAGCCCGGCCGGTTGGAGACAATCATCCGGCCGTTCCGGATCTCGAGTCTCTCGTTCCAGAGCGGGTCGAGCCAGTCGAAATGCTCCACCCAGCTGTCGTGTGCATAGGCGGCGGCGAGGTGGAGGTGGATCTCCATGGCGAAGTGCGGCGCCATCTTGAGGTACTTTTGCTCGGCCGCCGTGGCGATCTTCAAGAACTGGGTGATGCCGCCGACGCGCGGCGCGTCGGGCTGGATGAAATCGACCGAGTTGTTGTTGATCAGTGCCATGTGCTCGGCGACGCTGGTCAGCATTTCGCCCGAGGCGATCGGGGTCACCAGCTGCGCCGCCAGCCGGGCATGGCCCTCGACGTCATAGGCGTCGAGCGGCTCCTCGATCCACACCAGGTTGAATTCTTCCAGCGCCCGGCCGACGCGTTCGGCGGTCGGCCGGTCCCATTGCTGGTTGGCGTCGACCATCAGCGGCACCCGGCCATTGACGGCCTTGCGCACCGCCTCCATGCGTCGCAGGTCGATCATCGGGTCGGGCTGGCCGACCTTGATCTTGAGGCCACCGATCCCAGCGGCAATCGAGGCCTCGCAATTGGCGACCAGCTGGTCGATCGGCGTGGAGAGGAAGCCGCCCGAGGTGTTGTAGCAGCTCACCGAATCGCGCCGCGCCCCGAGCAGCTTCGCCAGCGGCAGGCCCGCCCGCTTGGCCTTCATGTCCCAGAGCGCCACGTCGAAGGCGGCAATGGCCTGGGTGGAAAGGCCGCTGCGCCCCACCGAGGCGCCGGCCCAGACCAGCTTGTCCCAGAGCCGGGCGATGTCGTTGGGGTCCTCGCCGATCAGGCTGGGTGCGATCTCCCTGGCGTGGGCGAAAAGCCCGTAGCCGCCGGCGCGCTTGGAATAGGAAAAGCCGATGCCTTTGTGACCCTCGCGGCTCTTGATCTCGGCAAAGAGCATCGCCACTTCGGTGAGCGGCTTCTGCCGGCCGGTCAGCACCTTGGCGTCGCTGATCGGTGCCTTCAACGGCAAGAGGATCAGCGACAGCTTGATCCAGGCGATGGCGTCGGTGGTCGCCTCTCCCGGCGCAAGGCCGGCCAGGAGGCCGCTCCCGGGGATCGAATGGGCGTTCATAACGTGATTCCTCCATCGGCAATGAAGTTCGCGCCGGTGGCATAGGCGCTTTCGTCGCTGGCGAGATAGACGGCGAGATGGGCGATCTCGGCGGGCTGCGCCATCCGTCCCATCGGCTGGCGGGCGACAAAACTCTTCCAGACCTCGTCATGGTCGCCCAGCGCATGGGCCCGCTCGTGCAGCGACGGCGAATCGACGCTGCCGGGGCAGATGGCATTGGCGCGGATGCCATGCGCCATGTAGTCGAAGGCGATCGATTTGGTGAGCCCGATCACGGCCGCCTTGGTCGACATATAGGCCACCCGGTTCGGCACGCCCTTCAGTGACGAGGCCACCGAGGCGATGTTGATGATCGAGGCGCCGCCCTGCTTGATGAAGGCGGGGAGGAAGGCCTGGGTCAGGACGAACATCGGCGTGACGTTGATGTCGAAGCTCCGCTGCCAGTCGTCGAGGCTGGTATTCTCCAGCTTGCCCTGATGCACCCAGCCGGCGCAGTTGAAGAGGACGTTGACGCCCTTGTGCCGCTCGGCCGCCGCCCGCAGCGCCGCGTGGTCGGTGACGTTTAGCACATAGGCCTCGTGGCCGGGTCCGATGGCGTCGAGCTCGACGCGCAGCCTCTCGATCGCGGCGGGGTCGCGGTCGGTGGCAATCACCTTGGCGCCTTCCCGCGCAAAAGCCAGCGCCGTGGCACCGCCGATGCCGGCCGTCGAGGCGGTCATGAAGGCGATCTTGTCGTCGAGTCGGCCCAAGGCATTCCTCCAATGTCTTATGCGGTCACGACATTCACCGCCCCTTCACAGCTTGGCAATCCACCAAAGGGATGCCAGCCTGCGTGGCGGAGGAGGGGACGATGAGCGACGAGAGCTGGGACGCGGTGCTGCCGCCCATGCTGCGGGCCGCCGGGCTTCCCGATGCAGGCTTTTCGGTCGAGCCGCTCACCGGCGGGGT
>DATCRS010000399.1:0-6991 GCA_036568845.1 Devosia sp.
CCGCTATGACGATCCCCTGGTCAACAAGGACAAGGGCCTGGTGCCCTACAGCATCGTCCGTGGCGACAACGGCGACGCCTGGACCGAGGTGAAGGGCGAGAAGTATTCCCCCAGCCAGATCAGCGCCTTCATCCTGGGCAAGATGAAGGAGACCGCCGAGGCCTAGCTCGGCGAGACGGTGACTCAGGCGGTCATCACTGTCCCGGCCTACTTCAACGATTCCCAGCGCCAGGCCACCAAGGATGCCGGCAAGATCGCCGGCCTCGACGTGCTGCGCATCATCAACGAGCCGACGGCGGCCGCGCTCGCCTATGGCCTCGACAAGAAGAACAACGGCCTGATCGCGGTTTATGACCTCGGCGTCGGCACGTTCGACGTCTCGGTGCTCGAGATCGGCGACGGCGTGTTCGAAGTGAAGTCCACGAACGGCGACACGTTCCTGGGCGGCGAAGACTTCGACATGCGTCTGGTCGACTTTTTGGCCGACGAGTTCAAGAAAGAGCAGGGCATTGACCTCAGGAAGGACAAGCTCGCGCTGCAGCGCCTCAAGGAAGCTGCCGAGAAGGCCAAGATCGAGCTGAGCTCGGCGACGCAGACCGAGATCAACCTGCCGTTCATCACCGCCGACGCTTCGGGCCCCAAGCACCTGACGCTGAAGCTCACGCGCGCCAAGCTCGAGCAGCTGGTCGACGACCTGATCGCCAAGACCATCGAGCCCTGCCGGCTGGCGCTCAAGGATGCGGGCGTCACCGCGGCGCAGATCGACGAAGTCGTTCTCGTGGGCGGCATGACCCGCATGCCCAAGGTCATCGAGACGGTGAAGTCGTTCTTCGGCAAGGAGCCGCACAAGGGCGTCAACCCGGATGAAGTGGTCGCCATGGGCGCCGCCATCCAGGCCGGCGTGCTGCAGGGCGACGTCAAGGACGTGCTGCTGCTCGACGTGACCCCGCTGAGCCTCGGCATCGAGACGCTGGGCGGCGTGTTCACCCGCCTGATCGACCGCAACACCACGATCCCGACCAAGAAGAGTCAGACCTTCTCGACCGCCGAGGACAATCAGAGCGCGGTGACCATCCGCGTGTTCCAGGGCGAGCGCGAGATGGCCGCCAACAACAAGCTGCTCGGCAACTTCGACCTCGCGGGCATTCCTCCTGCTCCGCGCGGCGTGCCGCAGATCGAGGTGACGTTCGACATCGACGCCAACGGCATCGTCAACGTCTCGGCCAAGGACAAGGGCACCGGCAAGGAGCAGCAGATCCGCATCCAGGCCTCGGGTGGTCTCTCGGACGCCGATATCGAGCGCATGGTGAAGGAAGCCGAAGCCAACGCCGAATCGGACAAGAAGAAGCGCGAGGCGGTCGAGGCCAAGAACCAGGCCGAGTCGCTGATCCACTCGACCGAGAAGTCGCTCAAGGATTATGGCGACAAGGTCACCGCCGAAGAGAAAGGCGCCATCGAGACGGCCATTGCCGACCTCCGCGCCGTGATCGACGGCGAGGATGCCGACGCGATCAAGGAAAAGACCGGCGCGCTGGCCGAGGCTTCGATGAAGCTGGGCGAGGCCATGTACAAGGCGTCGCAGGCCGAAGCCGAGGCGAAGGCGGCGGGCTCGGACAAGGCCGAGGATGACGATGTCGTCGACGCCGAGTTCGAAGAGGTCAAGGACGACGACAAGAAGTCGGCCTGAGCCGCTTCGGTCGGAGTTTTACGGAAGGGGTCCGGCGCGAGCCGGGCCCTTTTTGTTTGGGCTGGTTCGAACGTGTTTCACGTGAATCGGCCGCATTGTTTCCCAGATGGCGCCGCAATGCCTTCACAAGGCGGGGTCAGGTTGCTCCCTGGCTGGGTTCTTCACATGAACGCTCAGCAGGCGGAGGAGACCCTGAGGGTCGAAGGTGGTCTCCGGCGGGACCGCATCAAACAAGGGGCGAGCATGTCATCGATCACGGTCCGCAATCTGGCGGAAAACCGAAGCCTTTACGCGACCGGCGACCGTCGCATCGACGCCGACATGGCGTTCCTCCTCGACATGCTGGCCGGGATGGACCCCAAGCGCACCGAGACCTGCACGGTCCCCGAAGCGCGGGCGCAACCGACGCTGAAGACAGCCCTCAACCGCATCCTCCGCGACCCCAATGACGACCAGGGGGTCAATATGGAGCTGCGGCTGATCCCCGGCGCCAACGGCGAAATCCGGGCCCGCATCTATACCCCGCGGGTGGTCGACAGCGGCGCCAGCCTGCCGATCATCCTCTATCTCCATGGCGGCGGCTGGGTGATGGGCGACCTCGACCACTATGATCCGACGCCGCGGGCGCTGGCCAAGCGCCTCGGAGCCGTGGTGGTGTCGAGCCACCACCGGCAGGCGCCCGAATACGTGTTTCCCGCGGCGCACGAGGATGCGGCTGCCGTCTGGCGCTGGACCATGGAGAATGCCGAGGGCCTTGGCGCCGACCCCAGCCTCCGGGCCATAGTGGGCGAGGGTTCGGGCGGCAATCTTGCCGTCAACATCGCCCTCGACGCGCGCGCCGAAGGGCGGCCCACTCCGCAGCACCTTGGCCTCGTCTCGCCGATGGTGGGCACTGATTTCGGCCTCAGCTCCTATGCGGAGAACCGCGATACGCTGCCGCTGAATTCGGCGACGATCGAGTGGTTCTATTCCAAGTATGCCCGCGACGCGCTGGACCTGCAGGGGTCCAAGCTCAATATCATCGACAGGGCCGATCTGGGCGGCCTGCCGCCGACCACCATCATCCTCGCCGAGCACGATCCGCTGCGCAGCGAGGGGGAGCAGTTCGCGCAGGCGCTGCGCCGCTCGGGCGTGTGGGTGGACTGCACCGTCTATGACGGGGTGACGCACCAGTTCTTCAACCTGGCGCAGGCGGTCAACAAGGCGATCTTCGCCCAGGGCCAGATGGTCCGCAACATCAACGGCAGTTTCCGCCGGGATTAGCCCGCCGTCCCCCTTGCATCGCCTGAGGTACGCACCACTTGTATGCCTGCTCGCGTGTGGTATGAGCGGAACACTATCTATTCAGGTTGCTTGGGCAGCGACCTCTGGCGGCGAATGCAGGAACAGGCCGGATTGGCAAAACGGGATTTCTACGAAGTGCTCGGCGTCTCCAAGGGAGTCGACGAGGCGGCGCTCAAGAGCGCCTATCGCAAGCTTGCGATGCAATTCCATCCGGACCGCAATCCCGGCAATGCCGAGGCCGAGCACAAGTTCAAGGAAGTGTCGGAAGCCTACGACACCCTGAAGGATCCGCAAAAGCGCGCCGCCTATGACCGCTTCGGCCACGCCGCCTTCGAGAATGGCGGCCCGGGCCGCGGTCCCGGCGGCTTCGGCCCCGAATTCACCTCGTCGATGTCCGATATCTTCGAAGACATCTTCGGGGATTTCATGGGCGGGCGCGGGGGACGCGGCAGCCAGTCCCGCCTGCGCGGCTCGGACCTTCGCTACAATCTCGAAATCTCGCTCGAAGAGAGCTTTGCCGGCCGCACCGTGGAAATCGACGTGCCGACGCTGGTCGCCTGCCACACCTGCGACGGCTCCGGCGCCAAGCCCGGAACCGGCATGTCGACCTGCCGGCAGTGCAACGGCCATGGCAAGGTGCGCGCGGCGCAGGGCTTCTTCACCATCGAGCGCACCTGCCCGGTGTGCCAGGGCCGGGGCCAGATCCTCGAGCAGCCCTGCACCGATTGCGGCGGCCAGGGCCGCCGGCAGGAAAACCGCACGCTCTCGGTCGACATCCCCAAGGGCATCGAGGACGGCACCCGCATCCGGCTCGCCGACGAGGGCGAGGCGGGATTGCGCGGCGGACCGCCGGGCGACCTCTACATCTTCATTTCGATCAAGCCGCACGACCTCTTCCAGCGCGATGGCGCCGATCTTTATGCCCGGGTGCCGATCGCCATGACCACGGCGGCGCTGGGCGGCGAGTTCGAGGTGCCGACGCTCGACGGCAGCCGTGCGAAGGTGAAGGTAGCGCCGGGCACCCAGCCGGGTCAGCGCGTCCGGCTCAAGACCAAGGGCATGCCGATCCTCCGCACCCGCGATTTCGGCGACCTCTACGTCCAGCTCGACGTCGAGACCCCGCAAAACCTCACCAAGCGCCAGCGCGAGCTGCTCGAAGAGTTCCACCGCGAATCGAGCGAGAATTCCCCGACGAGCGACGGGTTCTTCGCCAAGCTGAAGAACCTGTTCGAGAGCTAGGTTTCACTGCTAGGCTCCCCGCAGAAGTCTGCGGGGCGATGCGATGGTAAGGCGCGACTCAATTCTGCTACGGGCGCAGTTCTACAACGATATCGCGTCGGGCGGTGTCGTCGCTGCGGTGATTGGACCTGTGTTTGGTCTGCTGCTCGATGAAAGCAGCGTGAACTGGTTGGGCGTCAGCGGCTTGTTCCTGCTCGCCCTGGTGTTGTCATTGATTATGCATGACGTCGCCCATAGAATTGTTCGAACCATGGAGGACGCCGATGAACGCTAGCCTCTTTCCCGGTTTGATCACCGTCGCCGGACTGCTGATCGTCCTCGCCTACGCCTATTACACGCTTTACGAGGTGAAGAAGCTCGTGCGGCGTGACGCCGAGCAGAGAGCCGCTGCAAAGCTCAAGACCTCGCACCCGCATCCGGCCGAATAGTCGCGCCCATTCCCGGCCCTCGCAGAATCCGATAACCATCTCCACAACAACCATAGTGGGGAGCCGGCCGGGTGGCGGACGAACAGAAGCAACTCACCGCCATCACGATCTGCGGCTCGCTGCGCAAGGCTTCGATCAACGAGGTGCTGCGCCGGCACATGTCGCTAAAACTCCGGGAGGCGGGGGTGGCGGTGACCGATCTCGACCTCAGCGACTTCCCGATGCCGATCTTCAACCAGGATATCGAGGATGCTGGGGAGACGCCCGAGGCGGCGAAGCGCCTTGCCGACCTGTTCCGCAGCAGCGACATCGTCTTCATCGCCACGCCCGAATATAATGGCGGCATCACGCCGCTGATCGCCAATGTGCTGGCCTGGGTCAGCCGGCAGGGCAAGCCGAGCCCGTTCCGGCACGCTATTTTCGGCATCGGCGGGGTGAGCGACGGCAAGTATGCGACGATCTTTTCGCTCTCGCACCTCCGCGACAGCCTGAGCAAGGTCGGGGCGCTGGTGGCGCCGACGCTGCTCGGCATCGGGCCCTATCCCGACGTCTTCGATGCCGAGGGCAACCCGAACGAGCCTTCGATCCAGTGGAAGGTGGCGCAAACGGTGCGCGAGCTCACGCATTTTTCGCGTGGCGGCATCTGAGGTGAGCTATGCGCTCTACGTCACGCACCCGCAAGTGGTGCAGGACCCGGCCAAGCCGGTGCCTCGCTGGGGACTCTCCGAGATCGGCCGGGCCCGCGCAGTGCGGTTCGCGACGCACCCGCTGATGCGAGGCGTGGGCCGCATCGTCTCAAGCACCGAGACCAAGGCGCTGGAGCTTGCCGCCGTTCTGGCCGCGGTGTCTGGCGCCCCCGTGGAAAGCGTGGACGCGTTCGGCGAGAACGACCGCTCCAGCACCGGCTTTGTGGCGCGAGAACGCTTCGAGCAGCTGGCCGACACCTTTTTCGCGCATCCGGACGAATCGGTCGAGGGCTGGGAGACCGCACGGGCAGCGCAGCGCCGCATCGTTGCCGCGGTCGCTGATGCCCTCGCCGCCCATAACGGCGCAGAGCCGATCGCATTCACCGGACACGGCGCGGTCGGCACGTTGCTCAAATGTCATCTCGGCGGTCGCCCCATCTCGCGCGACGAGGACCAGCGCCGTATGGCGGACCCGGGCGGCGGCAACGTCTTCGTCTTCCGCCTGAGCGACTGCGCCCTGCTGACCGATTGGCTGGCGATGGAAAAGCTGCCGCACCGGCTCTCACCTTAGGTCGCGCGTCAGCTCGAGCTGCAGGGCCTTGTCGAGATCGTGCCAGCGCACGCCCCGCACGGCGCCGGCAAGGGCCGGCCGGGTATGGGTGCAGGCATCCTCGGGCAGGGTGGCACGGAGGCGGAGGAACGCCGCGTCGTCGCCGAGCTTTTCCAACTCCTCACGGCTGGTGATGCCCGCGGTGCGGAGGCGGCCGGCCAGCACCTTGCCAATGTTCGGCGCCGTCTCGAGATCACTCATCGGCTGCCTCCTTCCGCTTTTCCACCCAGGGCTCGAGCCCGAAGAGCGCTACGGCATCTTCGAGCGCCGCCGCGAGCCGGTCGAGGCGGGCGGGATCGTGACTGACCTCGCGCAGGCGCACCGGACCGGCAAGCGGCGCCGCCGCCACCAATGCCGCGCCTTCGGGCGTGATGGCGATATCGCGAGCGCGCCGGTCGGCGGGGTTGCGCCGCACCATGCAGAGGCCCTTGCGGCGAAGGCCGTCGATGGCCTGGCCGAGAGTCGCCGGGTGCATCACCAGCGCCTTGCGCAGCGCCGCCAGCGGCAGCTGGGGCCGTTCGCCCAGGATGCGCAGCACCGCAAGCTGCAGGCCGGTAATGCCGAAACGCTGCTTCAGCTCGGCATTGAAGAGTTCCACCGCCCGATCGAGCCGAACCCAGGCGACGATGGCGGAAAGGGCCTGCTGCTGCATGAGATAACGTGATTCCGCGGTTGATATGGCGGCATAGTATCGGACGGGCGGGTGCTATGGCAACATAATATCGCTCCGATCTCTCAGTCGGCGTCCTTCTCCCGCTTGCGGGGAAAGGTGGCGCCGAAGGCGACGGAAGGGGGGTGCCCCAGCCACCGGCGCAAGGTGCTCCCCTCTCCCGCCCTGTCGGGCACCCTCTCCCGCAAGCGGGAGAGGGACGCAGACGGCGGCGTTGAATCCATCCCTTGCCCCCGCCTCCGACTCGTGCGAGGAGGCCCGAAATGGAGGGATGAATGGGCGAAGTGATTGTCGCGCTGGATCTCGACAGCCGGGCCGAGGCCGAGGCCCTGATCGGGAGGCTGGGGGACCGGGCCGGGTTCTACAAGATCGGCTACCAGCTGTTTT
>DATCRS010000400.1:0-5433 GCA_036568845.1 Devosia sp.
CCCCTTGCCGATCCAGCCGGCGGTCTGCCTGCGCAGCCAAGGCCGAGCCGCTGGCGCGGGGCCGAGCCGCGTGATCGCCTACGACGCCTGTGGCCCACCCGGAATGGTGCCTATCGCCGCCTAGCGCCCGCCAAACCGGACGGCCGGGATGGCGGCTCCCGCACCTCTGCTCCACGGAAAGGCGAGGCCTCGTGTCCGCTCAACCTTCATTCTGGTCCCGGTTCGTCGGGTTCCTCACGCATGATCGATCCATCGGCTTCGGGCTCGAGCATGTGGGACTTGCAACCATCCGGTATCCCCGGATCGTCGCCGCCCTCGTCGTGATGATGAGTGTGCTGGCGGTCTCGCAGCTGCCCAAGGCCAGCGTCGATGGCGACCTGCTGCGCGTCTATGCCCACTCGGGCCCCGAATACGATGCGTACGAGCGGCTCGCCAGCACCTTCGGCACCTTCGAGAACGACGTCTACATCCTCATCCAGTCCCCGCGGCTCACCGACCCCGCGGTGCTCGAGACCATTCGCGAAATGGCGCTCGAGATCGGCCTCAACGACTTTGCCGCCGGTACGCTCTCGCCCTTCTCGCTCCGCAAGCCCAATGGCAACGGCGCCACCGTACCCGCCGTGCCCGAGGGCCTCGCCGACGCTGGCGCTGTCGCTGCTGCGCTCAAAGACTTGCAGCAAAACGATCCGATGATGCGCAATCTCATCAATCCGGATCTCTCCGGCGTCGTCGTCATCCTCTTCCCCGACCCCGAGCTCACCAAGGGCAACGGCACCAAGCAGATGATCGCCAGTCTCAAGGAGACACTGGCCAGCTACCAGAGCGACGACATCCGGGCCGAACTCACCGGTCCGCCGATCTGGACCGGCGAGATGCTCAGCGCCGCCGTCGACGACCAGGTCAAGTTCACCGTCTACGGATTCGGCCTCGGAGCCCTCATCGCCTTCTTCTCGCTGCGCTCCTTCTGGGCGGCGATTCTCGTCGCGGCCACCCCGTTCATCTCGCTGACGTGGACCATGGGGACGATCCTGCTCTGCTTCGGCTCATTCTCCTTCCTCACCATCATCGTCACGACGCTGGTGCTGGTGATCTGCTTTGCGGAGAGCCTGTTCTTCATGTTCAACTGGCTCGCCTACTGGAAGGACGGCATGGAGCCCAGTGCCGCGGTCGACGCGACCGTCAGGCACATGGGTGCTGCAAGTGGCCTCACCATGCTGACGACGCTGGTGTCGTTCGCGTCACTGGCGCTGACCGCCGGCAAGGGCATCCAGGAGTTCGCGATTGCCGGTGCCATCGGCTCGGCACTCAACTTCGCCTGCCTCATGACGTTCCTGCCGCTGTCGCTGAAGCTGGCCGTTCGGCTGGGCTTCAAGCGGCCATCACGTCATAGCGTCGCCCTGACGGCGCCGATCCCCTTCGCCTGGTTTCTGGCAACCAAGTTCGGGCGGCAACTCTCGCTGCTGGCGATCCTCGTCACCGGCACGCTGTTCGTTCCCTATTTCCTCATTCAGCCGCGCTTCTCCTTCGAGGACGTGGTGGCGAAGGGCTCAACCGCGCTGACGGCGGCGGAGGCGATCGACTCGGGTGTGGGCGGCGTGGCTCCGCTTTATGTCCGCGTGCCCCTGTCGGGGGGCTCGACGGGAGACGACATCTCGGACGCGGACTTCGAGCACATCCGCGCCGTGCACCAGATGATGGAAAAGCACCTGGGGCAGAACAAGGTGATCTCGGCCGCAGCCTTTACCCACTACTCGGAGGCAGGCTTCTCCAGGTCCGAAATCCTCGACGCCGTCGGGCCCTTCCTCAAGCGCCGTTTCATCACCGACGACGGCACGCAGGCGCTCGTCACCGGCTTCATGCCCACGATCATCGATTCGGTGGCGCTCAAGAGGCTGGTCGACGGCATCCGCTCCGACCTGGACGCGATGCAAATGCCAGAGGCCGAGGTCGGCGGGTTCCGCATCCTCACCACCTTCGCCACCGAGACGATCGTTCGCGGCCTGCAGTTGGACCTGACCCTCAGCGTGCTGGTCAACGTGTTCCTGATCGGCTTTGCGTTCATGTCGTGGCGGGTGGCGCTGGCAACAACGCTGCCGAATGTCTTTCCCATCCTGGGCACCGAGGCCTTCCTCTGGTTCTCCGGCGCGGGCCTGCAGCTGACGACGGTCATCTCCCTGACCATCGCCTTCGGCATAGCGGTGGACGATACGACCCACTTCCTCTCGCACTATCTTCAGGAGCGACGCGAGAACCGGCGCAACCATCTTGAAGCGGTGCGCCACACCATGGACCGGCTTGGGGGTGCCATTGTCGCAACGACGATCATCCTCTGCGCTGGCACGGCGATCGTCGCCACCTCGGCGCTGCCGCAGGTGGCCCTCTTCGGACAGCTCTTCGTCGCTACCCTGGCCTTCGCATTGGTCGGCGATCTCTTCATCCTGCCAGCGCTGCTCGCCGCGGGCGGCAGGTTCTTCAATCCGCTGGGCGGCATCAGAGCCGCGGATGCGGCCGGAACATGAGTGGCCATGCTCTCGGAGCCGCAGCCATCCAGCCGCGAACACCTCAATCAGCCCGAGGCTGGCAGCGGCCGCCCTCGAACCCATCCCGAAGCTCCACCAGTGCACGCCTGACGAAGCCGTCGCCCCGACCGGAAGCAAGAACGTAAAGCCAGATCATGCAGTTCTCTCCCATCCGCACCGCCATCATCGTGCTCGTCTCGGTGCTCGGCATCCTGTTCACGATCCCCAGCTTCATGCCCAAGGATGTTCTCTCGGTCTGGCCGGGCTTCCTGCCCAAGCAGACAGTGGTCCTGGGGCTGGACCTTCAGGGTGGCTCCCACCTGCTTTTGCAGGTCAACCGCGACTCCATCGTCAGCGAGCGCATCAAGACGCTGCGCCGCGACGTCCGGCAGGTTCTGGCGAACGAGAACGGGATCGGCAACCTGATAACGACCGGTGAAGACTCGCTGACGGTGGAACTCACCGATCCATCGCAGAAGGACGCCGCGATGGCGGCGGTGCAGAAGCTGCAGGCTAGCATCTCACCCAACTTCGGCGTGGGCGGCGTGCCCGAACTGGCCTTTTCGCAGACGGGCGACGGCAAGATCGTCGTCTCGCTGACACCGGAAGGCGTCACGGCCCGCATGTCGACGCTGGTGGCGCAGTCCATGGAGGTCATTCGCAACCGCGTGGACCAGGTCGGAACAACCGAACCCACCATCCAGCGGCAAGGCCAGGATCGCGTGCTGGTGCAGGTTCCGGGCTTTGACGACTCGGCTCGCCTCAAGGACCTTATCTCCAAGACCGCGCGACTGACCTTTCACCTCGTGCATCCGACCATGACGGCAGCACAGGCGGAAGCGCAGGGCATACCTTCCGGCTACTTCATCGTGCCCAGCGACGACGGTGGCTCAGAGCTGCTCAACGAGAACATCGAGCTCGGCGGCGAGTCGCTCACCAATGCGCAGCCTGGCTTCGACCAGCAGACCGGCCGCTCGGTGGTGTCGTTCCAGTTCGACACCCGAGGAGCGATCGCCTTCGGTCAGGTTACCTCAGCCAATGTCGGCAAGCGCTTTGCCATCGTGCTCGATGACCGGGTCATCACGGCACCGGTCATTCAGCAACCGATCACCGGCGGCTCCGGCCAGATCAGCGGCAACTTCACTCCGCAGACCGCCAACGACCTTGCCGTGCTGCTCCGTGCGGGCGCGTTGCCGGCAACACTGGACGTGGTCGAGGAGCGCTCCGTCGGCCCCAGCCTCGGCGCCGACTCGGTTCGCGCAGGCGTCACAGCAGGCCTCGTCGCATCGGTCCTCGTCCTTTCCTTCATGGTGATCGCCTATGGGCTCTTCGGCGTCTTCGCCAACGTCGCGCTCCTGCTCAACATCGTCCTGATCCTCGGCTCGCTGTCGGCCCTGGGGGCAACGCTGACCCTGCCTGGCATCGCGGGCATCGTCCTGACTATCGGCGTGGCGGTCGACGCCAACGTGCTCATCTACGAGCGGATGCGCGAAGAGCAGCGCTCCGGCAAATCCATCATCGCTTCGCTCGACGCGGGCTTTCACCGCGCTTGGGGGACGATCATCGACTCGCATCTGACGCAGCTGATTGCCGCGGTGGTGCTGTACTTTCTCGGGTCCGGCCCGATCCAGGGGTTTGCGGTGACGCTGGCACTCGGCATCCTCACCTCGCTGTTCACCGCTTATACCGTGACCCGTCTCTTCATTTCGCTCTGGTACCGCTGGCGCCGCCCCAAGGTCCTGCGAATCCAGCATTTCCGGTTCATCCCGGACGGCACCAAGATCGACTTCATGAAGATCTCGCGCGTGGCGATCATCCTCTCGATCCTGCTGACGGTCGGCGCCATCGGCCTGGCTTTCACCAAGGGCTTCAACCTGGGCATCGACTTCGTCGGCGGCTCGGCCATCGAAGTCCAGCACATGGCGGAGGGCGATGCCGACCCGGCCAGGGTCAGGGAACTGCTCGGCCCGTTGGAGCTCGGCGAGGTCCAGGTGCAAAGCTTCGGCACGCCGCAGGACCTGCTGGTGCGTATCCAGCTGCAGCCAGGCGGCGATGCAGCGCAGCAGGCCGCGGTGCAGGAGGTATCCGAAACGCTGGCCACCGAGTCCTATGAAGTGCGCCGTACGGAGGCCGTGTCCGGCACTGTATCGGGCGAACTGGCCTTCACGGGCACCGTTGCCGTCCTCGTGTCGCTGGTCGCGATCCTCATCTATGTGTGGTTCCGGTTCGAGTGGCAGTTCGGCGTGGCGGCGATCACTACGACGGCGCATGACGTCATCATGACCGTGGGGTTGTTCTCGCTCACCGGCCTCGAGTTCAACCTCAGTTCGATCGCGGCGGTGCTCACGCTGGTGGGCCTGTCGCTCAACGAAACGGTGGTCATCTCCGATCGCGTGCGCGAGAACCTTCGCAAGTACCGGAAAATGGAGTTGCGGGAGATCATCAATCTCTCGATCAACCAGACCATCGTGCGCACTTCCCTGACGCAGTTCACGGTGTTGCTGGCGCTGTTTCCGCTGGTGTTCTTCGGCGGAGAGTCGATCCGTGGCTTCACCATCGCCATGACCTTCGGCTCGATCTTCGGCATGTATTCGTCGGTGCTGATCGGCGGACCCATTCTGGTCTTCTTCAACTTGAGTCCAAAAAGCCAGCAGCCCGGAGAAAATGCGGCCGTGGGGAACACGGACGGGACATCGGCCTAGTTCCTCGGCCAAGGCGATGAGTTCCCTCGCGCCTCACCTCAGGGGCAGATCGAGCCGGACGGACAGCGACCGCCCGCGATCCCCTGAAATCTCCTACTTCAGGCGGTTCGGCTCGCGGCTCTGACTGATGAATTCGCCGTACCACTTCGCGGACGCTTTGGGGGTACGCTCCATGCTCTCCGGATCGACATGGATGATGCCGAATTTCTGCG
>DATCRS010000401.1:0-2194 GCA_036568845.1 Devosia sp.
GCCTTGCGGTAGGCAGCGTAGCTCGCCTGCTGCTCATAGGAGTTGCACATGGCCCGAGCCTACGGACTCGTTACGGCCAAGGCCAGACGCTTCTGCCACCAAGGTCTAGTGAGGTGGGGCGCGCTTGCCTCTAGCCGCCACGCAGAATCCCGCTAGTGTCACGAGCTGGCCCGGAGGAGGGCACGCCACGTTTTTTGCGGTTGCGAGGAGATCCCAGACAATGAAGATTACGGACGTCAAGTGCGCGGTGATTGCCAGCGCCCCGGTGATCCGGATCACGACGGACGAAGGTATCACCGGCTGGGGCCAGATCGAGACGCCCAAACCTTACCTGCAGCCCGTCGTGCTGCAGCTGAAGTCGTGGTTGGTAGGGCAGGATCCGGTGAATGTCGAACGCTGCGTGCGGCGCATCCGCGTGCGCGGCGGCTTCAAGCCTTGGGGCTCGGCGGTCAGTGCGATCGAAATGGCACTCTGGGATATTGCCGGCAAGGCGGCGAACCTGCCGGTCTATCGCCTGCTGGGCGGCAAGGTGCGGGACCAGGTGCGGACCTATCGCACGCTCTACCATCACGAGGTGAACGGCGGCATCGGACATACGCCGGACGACTACGTGAAGTGGGCCGAGTACGGGAAAGCGCTCGAGGGCGGCTTCACCATGTTCAAGCTGCCGACCTCGTTCCATTCGGCCATGGTCCGCGACGTGCCGAACTTCTACTATGGCGACGTCCAGCACGACGCGCCGTTTCCGTACCCGCACAAGGGGCTCATCACCGAGGACGGCTTCAACCACCTGGTCGAGTGCGTCCGGGCGGCCAAGAAGGCGCTGGGATCAGGCTATGGCCTCGCGCTCGATGCCGGCCCCGGCTATCTCGCCCATGATGCACTGCGCTTCGCCAAGGCGCTGGAGGACCTCCATCTCCTCTGGATCGAGGACATGATCACCGGCGACTACGTACCCTACATCAATCCTGATGTTTATCGCGAGGTGACCCACCACACGACGACGCCGATCCATACGGGCGAGCAGATTTACCTCCGGCAGAACTACAAGGCGCTGATCGAGACCCATGCTGTGGACGTGGTCGGCCCTGACCCGTGCGACGTAGGCGGCATCGCCGAGCTCAAGTGGATCGCCGAATATGCCGACCTGCACGGCATCGCCATGGCGCCGCACGGCACCGCCAACGGCATTTTCGGCCTTGCCGCGCATATCCAGGTCGGCGCGACATTGCCGGACAATTTCATCGCCTTCGAGTACCCGGCCCGGTTCGAGCCCTTCTGGTACGACATCACGGAAGGCTTTCACGGCATGCCGGTGAAAAACGGCCTCATCGACGTGCCGGATCGGCCGGGGATGGGTGTCGAGTTGATCCCCGAGAAGGCCAAGAAGTATCTTTCCGAAGGCGACGCCGACTTCTTCGACTGAGGTTCAGCGCCAGCCCAGCGCCGGGGCGACGTGCTTGAGCACCGCCTCGATGACGTGCGCGTTGTAGGCGACGCCGAGCTGGTTGGGCACCGTGAGCAGCAGTGTGTCCGCGGCCTGGATGGCCGTGTCCTCCGCCAGCTGCTTCACCAGCGCGTCCGGTTCGGCCGCATAGGAGCGGCCGAAGACGGCCTGCTTGCCCGGCTCGATATAGCCGAAATGATCCGTGCTCTCGGCGTCGCGGCCGAAGTACATGCGGTCCATGTCGTTGACGATCGGGAAGATCGAGCGGCTGACCGAGACGCGCGGCGCGCGTGTGTGGCCAGCTTCGGCCCAGGCGGCACGGTAGGCGGCGATCTGCTCGGCCTGCTGGACGTGGAACGGCTTTTCGGACTCGGCGAAAACGAGGGTGGAGGATTGCAGGTTCATCCCCATTTTTGCCGCCCACTGCACGGTGGGCGTCGAGGCCGCGCCCCACCAGATGCGTTCGCGCAGTCCCTCGGAATAGGGCTCGAGCCGGAGGAGGCCGGGCGGATTGGGGAACATCGGGCGCGGATTGGGAGCGGCAAAACCCTCGCCGCGGATGACGTCGAGGAAGACCTCGGCGTGGCCGCGGGCCATGTCGGCGTCGGTCTGGCCCTCGGCCGGGATGTAGCCAAAATGCTTGTAACCCTCGATCACCTGCTCGGGCGAGCCGCGGGAAATGCCGAGCTGCAGCCGGCCGCCGGCGATGAGATCGGCGGCGCCGGCATCCTCGGCCATGTAGAGCGG
>DATCRS010000402.1:0-5154 GCA_036568845.1 Devosia sp.
CGATGCAGGCCTATCTCCTCGCGGCCGACGGCTTCGGGGATGCAATGGAAGCCGCCGGCGCGGCGCTCGGCGACGAGGAAACGCGCGTCGCGCTCGACATCGCGCCGGCGGTCGCTGCCCATGCGGCGTTCCAGCAGGCGGCGCTGAGCTTCTGGCAGGCCACCGGCGTCGAGATGCAGCGTCTCCTCGATCTTCGTCTTGCCGGTTTCCAGTCCAAGCTCTGGACCATGCTGACGATCTCCGCCGCGCTGGTGATCATCGTGCTGGCGTCCTCGTTTCTTTTGGCGCGCTCAATCGTCGCCGGCATCCGTGGGCTCGAGGCCAACATCCGTGCGCTTGCCGACGGCGCCAACGATGCGGTCTCGCACGCCGACGGCAAGGACGAGATCTCGGCCATTGCCCGTGCTGTCTCCTACCTGCGTGACCACACGGTCGAGCGCCTGCGCGAAGCCGATGACCGCAAGCATGCCGAGGAACTCAGGGCCGACGAAGCACGCCAATTGGCCGAACGCACCCGGCTGCAGACCGATGCCGAACGGCAGTCGCTCTATGACGCCCAACAGCAGGCTGTGCATCTCCTCGCCGAAGCCCTGGAGCGCGTCGCCAACGGCGATCTCGGCGCGCGCATCGACACGCCGTTCAACGGCGATCTCGATGTGCTACGTCTTTCCCTCAACCACACCACCGAGCGGCTCGACGCGATGATGTCGCAGCTCCGCTCCACCTCGCAGCACCTCAAGATCGCGACCAGCGAATTGCTGGCCGGCGCCAACGATCTTGCCGATCGCACCACCCGCCAGGCGGCAACGCTGGAACAGACCTCGGCATCGATCGAGAAGCTGACCGAGACGGTGGTTGGTACTGCGCAGCGCGCCAACGAGGCGACGCAACGCGCGGTCGCCGTCACCGAAACAGCGGAAGCGGGCGGTGCGGTTATGCACAAGGCTAACGATGCCATGGGTCGCATCACAGCCTCGTCGGAGCGCATCTCGAATATTATCGGCCTCATCGACGACATCGCCTTCCAGACCAATCTCCTCGCCCTCAATGCCTCGGTCGAGGCCGCCCGGGCGGGTGAGGCCGGCAAGGGGTTCGCTGTGGTGGCGGTGGAGGTGCGGCGACTGGCGCAGTCGGCCGCGCAGGCGAGCCAGGAGATCAAGCAGCTCATCGAGCAGAGCGTCCAGGAAGTCCAGGGTGGCAGCACGCTCGTCGCCGACGCGGCACAGAAGCTTGCAGCCATGGTCGATGCCGCGCGCGCCAACACAGCACTGCTCGAGTCCATCGCCCAGCAGACCACCGAGCAATCGTCCGCCATCCGCGAGATCAGCGTGGCGGTGCGGACCCTCGACGAGATGACGCAGCACAACGCCGCCCTTGTCGAGGAGACCAATGCGGCCATTGAACAGACCGAAGCCCAGGCCACCGAACTCGACGGCGTCATTGCCACCTTTGCCAAGGAAGCGCCTCAGCAGAAGCGCCGCGCCGCCTGAAACGGCTGCGTTCCGTTTCGGAGCGGCTGGTCACGTGCGATTAAGGAAGACTGCCTAAAGTTCCGCCTGGGGAGAACGGCCAGAAGGATTCTGGCGAACTCGGGGCTCGCAAATGGCACTTTCACTTCCCCGCTTCGGCGGCTTCAAGCTCACCCACACGATCGCCGCCATGGCGGTAGGGGCGGTCGTCGTCGCCATCGTCGCGGTGACCGCCGTCGTATGGCTGATGTTGAACGCCAACACCCGTGCGACAGCCGATCAGCGCCTTGCCGCGGACCTGCGGGTGGCTGCGGCGATCCTCGAGGTCAATCTCCCCAATTCCGATATCTTCTGGAACGAGGACGGCACGCTGGGCAAGATTGAAGCCAAGGCGATGCCGAAGTTCCGCAACCACGATCTCATCGACAATATCGGGCGTGTGACAGGCGATACGGCGACGCTTTTCGTCTACGATCCTGAGACGCAGGATTTCGTCCGCAAGACGACGACCATCCTTGATGCCGACAGCAACCGTATCCTTGAGACCACGCTTGCGAAGGACGGACCAGCCTATCCGGTTGTCTCGTCCGGGGAGACCTACCAAGGCGAAGCGACGATCGTCGGCGTGCCCTACTATACAATCTACAAGCCGATCCAGAACCTCACCAACGAAGTCATCGGCATCGTTTATGTCGGCATCCCCAAGGCGGAGATCGACGCGGTCGCGGCGGAAACGCTCAATACGCTGATGCTGGTGGGTGCAGCGGCATTGGTGGCCGTCGGCCTCGTTACCCTCTTTGTCTCGTCGCGCATCACCCGGCCGATCCCGAAGCTCTCGGCCAGCATGCAGGCCGTTGCCGATGGTAGGCTCGACACCGAGGTGCCCTACACCAAGCTCAACAACGAGCTCGGCGCGATGGCCCGCACCGTCGAAGTGTTTCGGGCCAATGCCCAGCAGGTTGCCGAGATGACCGAGGCCGAGGCCTCGCGCATCATTCGCGACCAGCAGGCCCGGTCAGAGATGATGGCCGAGCTGCAGCGCGCCTTCGGCAATGTCGTGGACGCCGCGGTTGCCGGCGACTTCACCCGGCGGGTCGATGTCCAGTTCTCCGATGCCGAGCTCAACGCGCTGGCATCCTCGGTCAACAATCTCGTCGCGACGGTCGATCGCGGCGTGAGCGAAACCGGCGTTGTGCTTTCGGCTCTCGCGGACGCCGATCTTACCCGGCGCATGGAGGGCGAGTACGAGGGGTCCTTCGCGCGCCTCAAGGCTGATACCAACGCCGTGTCGGAGAAGCTTGCCGATATTGTGGGGCAGCTCAGGGACACGTCGCGGGCGCTGAAGACGGCGACGGGCGAGATTCTCTCGGGCGCCAACGACCTCTCGGAGCGTACCACCAAGCAGGCGGCGACCATCGAGGAAACGTCGGCGGCGATGGAGCAGCTGGCGACGACCGTGCTGCACAACGCGGAACGAGCCAGCGAGGCGAGCGTCGTGGCCGGCACCGTTACCCGCACCGCCGAGGAGGGCGGTCAGGTGATGGCGAAGGCCAATGAGGCCATGGAGCGGATCACAGCGTCCTCCGCCAAGATTTCAAACATCATCGGGCTCATCGACGACATCGCCTTCCAGACCAACCTGCTCGCCCTCAACGCTTCGGTCGAAGCCGCCCGCGCGGGCGAGGCTGGCAAGGGCTTCGCGGTCGTCGCGGTCGAAGTCCGCCGCCTGGCGCAGTCTGCAGCCCAGGCCTCTTCAGAGGTGAAGGCGCTGATCGAGCAGAGCGCCACGGAAGTGCAGAGTGGCTCGCGCCTCGTCGCCGATGCGGCCAGGAAGCTTGAATCGATGGTCGAGGCGGCCCGCTCGTCGAACGAGCTCATGGAGGGCATCGCCCGCGAGAACCGGGAGCAGGCCACCTCGATCGAAGAGATCAACACCGCCGTCCGGACGCTCGACGAGATGACCCAGCACAACGCGGCACTCGTCGAAGAGACCAACGCCGCCATCGAGCAGACTGAGGCGCAGGCCTCCGAGCTTGACCGCGTGGTGGACATCTTCACGCTCGAAGATGAGCCCCGAGCGGCCGCCCCCGCATCCGTCGCGCCAGCGGGCGTCCGCGGTTTGCAAGAGCGGGTTCGCTCGGCGGCCAAGTCCTATCTCTCAGCCGGCAATGCCGCCCTCAAGGACGACTGGTCGGAGTTCTAGGGCCAGGTGATTGCGAGGACCGCAATGGGAGCGCCCCCGCGGCGCCCCTTCTAAACCCTGACGCGGGATGACATGCATCCGTGCTAGGTCACAGTCATGCACGACCTCGATACGCTCCTCGCCCGCTGCACGCCAACAATCGCCGCCCTCATGGGAGAGGTGGTTGACTGGTTTGTCGCCCAGTATCCGGAGATGAGCGCCCGGGTGAAGCTCGGCTGGGGTGCGGTCAACTTCCACCATCCTCGGGCCGGCTTCGTGATCGCCATCTTTCCTTCGCACGAGCATGTGGCGATCATCTACCAATGGGGGCGGCTGCTCGACTTTCCGCTGCTGGTTGGCGACGACAAGGTGAAGCAGGTCCGCTGGATACCCGTGAAGCCCGGCGACGACATTCCATGGGACGACATTGGTATTCTGCTCGCAGAGGCCATTGCGCTTCGCGCCTGAGCCGATATCAAAGGGCGACAGCACGGAGGGAGCGGATGGCACGCATCGGCCTTGTCGCCCACGACGACAAGAAGGACGAAATGGTCAAATGGGCCCTCGCCAATCGCGAAGTGCTGAGCCTGCACCAGCTGTGGGGCACCGGCACAACGGGCGGGCGGGTGGCGGCTGGGACCGGGCTCGAGGTGGAACTGCTCAAGAGCGGTCCGCTCGGTGGCGACGCCCAGCTCGGTGCGATGATCTGCGAAGGCCGGCTGGACGTCCTCATCTTCTTCCAGGACCCGCTCACGGCCATGCCGCATGACGTGGACATCAAGTCGCTGACGCGGCTGGCGACGCTCTACAACATCCCGTTTGCCCCCAACCTCGCCACGGCCGACGCCGTGCTGGCGGCGCTGCGGCCTGTGGTTTGACCATCTGGTCAAGGTTGACCGTCGGGACCTCTTGTGAACAGATGCCGCAAAAAATAGGCGGCAGAGCCGCCGGGTCAGGAAATCAGGACGGGGCTATTGTCCTTCGACGCAGTTATCGACGTCCAGAACGTCAGCAAGAACTTTGGCGGCCTTAAAGCCGTCAGCAACTGTTCGCTCCGCGTGGAGCGCGGCTCGATCACCGGGCTCATCGGCCCGAACGGCGCGGGAAAGTCCACGCTTTTCAACCTTGTAGCCGGAAACATCACACCCGATAGCGGCAGGATCGTGTTCGACGGCCACGATGTCACCGGGTTGCCGCCGCACAAGCTCTTCCATCTGGGCATGTTGCGCACGTTCCAGATCGCGCACGAATTCTCCAATATGACGGCGCTCGAGAACCTGATGATGGTGCCTTCGGGCCAGCGCGGCGAGAGCCTCCTGCAAACCTGGTTCAGCCCCGGCGCGGTCAAGGCGCAGGACACCGAGGTCAAGCGCAAGGCCTTGGACGTCATCGATTTTCTGAAGCTTGGGCACGTCAAGAACGAGCTTGCCGGCAACCTCTCGGGCGGCCAGAAGAAGCTCCTGGAGCTCGGTCGCACCATGATGGTGGACGCCAAGGTGGTGC
>DATCRS010000403.1:0-4186 GCA_036568845.1 Devosia sp.
TATCTGGAGTCGGTGCCTGCGGCCCGGAAGTTCATGTCGGCCGCAAGGGCCGCGGCCCGCCTGAAGCCGGTGGTGGTCCTCAAGCCGGGACGCCATGAAGCGGCCGCCAAGGCAGCGGCGACGCATACCGGCGCGCTTGCCGGACGCGACGAGGTCATCGATGCGGCCTTCCGCCGGGCAGGCATCATCCGCGTGTCCACCATCGAAGAACTCTTCCAGGCAGCCGAGATGACCGCTCATTTCGCGAGCCTTCACAGAGCTCGTGTGGCGATCGTCACGAATGGAGGGGGAGCCGGCGTTCTTGCAGTGGACGAGCTGCTCGATCGAGGCTGCGAACTGGCCACGCTTGAGACAAGGGCGATCGCCGCCCTCGATCGGTGTCTTCCGCCGACATGGTCACATGCCAACCCGATCGACATCATCGGCGATGCCACGCCCGATCGATATGGCGCCTCGATGGAAGCCGCCGCATCTGATCCAGGCGTCGACCTGATCCTCGCCATGAACTGTCCTACTGCGCTCGCCTCGCCCGCCGCGAGCGCCGAAGTGCTCACCGCTATTGCAGACAAGGGCCACATCCGGGGAAAGCCTGTCATCGCCTGCTGGCTGGGGCAAGCCACCGCCGAACCGGCGCGTGCTCTGCTCCGGAAGGGCGGCGTGGCCACTGCCGATACGCCCGCGGCGGCCGCCCAGGCAACCAGACTGCTCACCGACTGGGCTCGCCTCAAGGATCGGCTGGAGCGCGTGCCCGAGGTCGTGGAAACGACGCCGGTTCGGCACGACGTCATCCGAACTCTGCTGCAGCAGGTGGCCGCCGAGGGCCGCCATATGCTGACAGAGCCAGAAGCGAAGACACTGCTGGGAGCGGCAGGAGTAACCTCTCCAGAGATCGTCGTTGCCGGCACTCCGGCAGAGGTGGAGCGTGTGGCGGCCCGCCTCCTCGGCGTCCACCGCGCCATCGTGGTCAAGCTCTTTTCAAAAAGCATCACCCACAAGTCGGACGTCGGCGGTGTGGTGCTCAACCTGACGACGCCGGGAGCGGCTCACGCGGCGGCCGAGGCCATCGCCAGGCGCGTTGATGCGACGCATCCGGGCGGACTCGACGGATTTACCCTGCAGCCAATGGTCGAGCGACCCGACGCGCAGGAGCTGCTGGTCGGCATTCACACCGATGCGAATTTCGGCCCTGTGCTGGTCTTCGGCGCCGGCGGCACGGCAGTGGAAGTTCTGCGCGACACTCAAACGGGCCTGTTGCCGCTCGATGACGTCCTTGCTGCCGATCTGATCGACGGGACGCGCATCGGGCGACTATTGGCTGGCTATCGCAACCGGCCTCCCGCTGATCGCGAGGCAATCGTCGGCACGATGCTGGCTCTGACCCAGCTTGTCATCGAGAACCCTGCCATCGTTGCAGTAGACGTCAATCCATTGCTGGCAGACCACCGAGGCGTTGTCGCACTCGACGCACGGATCGAGATCGATTCCTCCCGGATGGACCTTGCCGGACCCAACCCCCTGCTCGCCGTCCGACCCTATCCGGTGGGCTGGAACAGCGAGAAGAGCTTGGGAACGCGGAGCTTCTACATTCGCCCGATACGCCCTGCCGACGCGCGGCTCTATCCAACTCTGATGTCGAAAATGACGGCGGAAGACCTCCGCATGCGCTTTCTGGTTCCGACGGCGCACCTTTCCGAGGAGACGATCATCCGGCTCAGCCAGCTCGACTATGACCGGGACATCGCCTTCGTCGCCATCGACCAGCATGACGGGAGTCTCGCCGCGGTCGTTCGCTATGCTGCCGATCCGGATCACATCGATGCAGAGTTCGGGGCTTTGGTGCGGAGCGACCTCCAGGGTATCGGCCTTGGCCATTATCTCATGCAGAGACTTATCGACTATGCCCGGGCAGACGGTCTGCAGACCCTCACCGGCGTCATGCTTCGGGAGAACGGGAAGATGATCGAACTGGCCAGGCGGCTGGGATTTGTGACGATCGAGCCTGGGGAAGGCGGCGAGGATACAATCAGGATGTCGCTGCGACTCTAGGGGAAAGATCAAGCAGCTGGGACGAGCGCCTCAACCGAGATCTCGTCCGCCAACCTCTCGGTTTCTGCGCGCCGACAGAGACCCGTGCCTTCGGCCAGGACCGCGGAGGCTGCCGCAGCAGCACCGAACGTTGCTGCTTCCAGAATCGAGGAACCGCGTGCGAGTCGGAGAGCGAAGGCACCTACGAAACTGTCTCCAGCGCCCACCGAACTCCGGACGCTCACCTTCGGCGGATGGATCCAGTGGGTGCCGGCCTCCGACGCCACGACGGTTCCCTCCTCCCCTCGCGAAACGAGAACCGCTCCAGCCGCGCCGCGCCGCAGGAGAGCCTCACACTGCTGCAGCGGGTCGCCGATCGGCACACCAAGCAGCTCGGCCGCCTCAATGTGGTTGAGGCGCAGGATATCGGGGCGGAACTTCACCGCCGAGCGAAGTGCAGCCCCGTGTGTATCGACGATGGTCAGGGCACCCCGGATACGCGCCAGCGCGACAAGCTCGCCGTAAAAGTCGTCGGGCAGTTCAGGCAAGAGGCTGCCGGTGAGGACGACGATCCCGTTCGGCGAAGTCGCGTCGATGACTGCCCGGCTCATCGCCCCGGAATTGGCGTGCTGCGGCGGCCCGGGCAGCACAAACCTGAAGTGTTGTCCGCTCGCATCCTCCATGACCGTGAAGGATGTGCGCGTCTCGCCTTCGGCTGCGAACACCTGCGCCCTGATGCCCGCGGCCGCAAGCAGATTGGCGATCTGTGTTCCGGTGGCTCCGCCGAGCGCCACAAACGCCGTGCTGCTGCCGCCCAGTTCATGGATGGCGCGCGAGACGTTGACGCCGCCTCCACCTGGATCGACCTGCGGGGCCGAGCACCGCAGCTTTATCTGCGGCGAAAGACGATGGACATGCGTGTAGACGTCAAGAGCCGGATTGACGGTGACGGTGAGGATCGGCCGCTGCTTCGTCACCCTGGGCCTCCACTCACATAGAGCGCGGCCACCCGGCGCAGCATGGCGACCGCATCCTCGAGCGGCCGCTGAAAGCTGTTCCTCCCGATGATGGAGCCGCTGCCACCGCCGGCGATGATGGCCTGCACTTCGGCGTCCAGGTCCGCCCTTTCCTTCAATGCACCGCCCGAGAACACGACGAGGCGCCGTCCCGCGAACGCGCTCTGTACGACATGCGCGATCCCTTTGGCCGCGTCAGACGTGTCGAAGTCCTGGTATGTCGCGCGCGAACTGGCGAGCTCCACATGGTCCGAGGGGATCTTCACCTTGATGATGTGAGCACCGAGTTGCGCAGCGATCTGCGCGCCGTAAGCCACCACGTCCAGGGCCGTCTCCCCCTCCGAGCTCAACGAGCCGCCGCGCGGATAGGCCCAGAGCACGGTGGGCAGCCCGAAGGTCCGCGCCTCCGCTATGGCGGCGCGAACTTCCTCGAACATCTCGTATTGGCGGTCGGAGCCCGGATAGATGGTAAAGCCAATGGCCGCGCAGCCCAGCTCCAGCGCGTCACGCACCGTCCCCGTGATCGCCTCATCCTTGATGGTGCTCAGTGCATTGGCGCTGTTGGCCTTCAGGATCAGCGGCACTTCTCCCGCGAAGCGCCCCGCCCCGGCAGCGAGAGCCCCCAGCGGCGCCGCGTAGGCACTCACACCCGCAGCGATGGCGAGCTCGAAATGATAGAGCGGATCGTAGGCCGGCGGATTTGGCGCAAAACTCCTCGCCGGCCCATGCTCGAAACCCTGGTCCACAGGCAGGATCAGGAGCTTGCCGCTGCCGCCGGTGGCGCCGTGCATCAGCATCCGGGCGAGGTTTGCCCGGATGCCTGGCCTCTCGTCGCCATAGTTCGAGAGGACCTGCCGAACCGCGGCGGTCAGCGTCATCGCGGGCCTCAGGACGCCAGCCTCGCCCGGCGCTGCGTCGACCCGACCGTCTCGCCCATCGCCAGAGCAGCCCCCCGGATGACGGCATCGGCGCCGGTCTTGATGATGTTGACGGGGACGTCGCCCAGCCGCTTGCCGATGCGGGCGCTGAGCTCTGGACCGAAGACCGTCTTGGCGACCGGCGGCAGGATGTTCGCGGCGAGACCGCCGGCCAGGAAGATGCCGCCGGCGGCGCCGAAGGTGAGGGCCATGTCGCCAGCATAGTTG
>DATCRS010000404.1:0-3922 GCA_036568845.1 Devosia sp.
TCCTAGGACAGCGGCGCTAGGGCAAGCCCGACCGGGTCGAGGCCGAGCTCCTCGGCGAGCGCGGCGACCGCCACATTGTGGTCCTCGCGTTCGGGGAGGCCCGAAATGGTGATGCAGCCGATCATGCCGGCACCCTTCACCCGGATCGGGAAGCCGCCGCCGGCCAGGACATAGACTGCACGATCGAGGTTGCGGCGGGTCAGGTACTCGTCGCCGTGCTTGTTCTCCAGCACCACGCGGTACGACGGCTTGGCCAGCCGCTGCACCAGGTTGTACTTGCCGCGGACCCAGTGCTGGTTGTCGCCGGTGGTCGGTGGCAGCGCCATGTAAAAGAGCGGCCGGTCCCAGGTGCGGATGTCGCAGACGAGGCCGAGCTTTTCGCGGACGGCGCGCTCACGCACCCGGACCCCGAGGGAGAAGGCGACGTGCTCATCGAAGGCGGGAAAGACCAGCGCCTCTTCCTGCGCGATGATTCTTTCGATGTCGTCTTCCTTGGCCATGCCCTGCTCCCGTGATCGCGAGAGCTTCTAAATGGTTTCAGGATGAGGCGGAAGTGTACATCACCTGGACCTGTCAGTCGGGTCTTTGCCTTCTTGTGGAGGGAGAAAGGGGCGGCTTGGCTGGAGGACGGCCGCGCAACCTGGCAAAACCCTAACGCGGCATTCAGATGCCGTTCAGTGCGGCTCCACCATAAGCCCGTCCGTTCCTGGCGGTGACGCCAAATCCCAAAAGAAAGGACGATCAGAATGAGCATGATTGCTGACCTCTTCCGCCGCTCCGAACGCCGGCGCACCTATGCCAACCTGCTGCAGCTCGACGACCACCTGCTGCGCGACATTGGGCTTACCCGTGGCGACGTTCGCCAGCTGATGCAGGGCCGCAGCCCCTCCCGGGCCCTGGCGCATGAATAAAGCCCCGGCTTCGATAGATAGATCGAGTGGGCAAACCTGAAGGGCTCCGCGCTAAACCGCCGGAGCCCTTCGTGATTCTGGGGATCGGACGATCGGACTTTTGTCTCAGCAACATTTGGGGCTCGGGTTCATTGGACCGCACATGGAGTGTGTCCCCCTATGTCCAAGCCCCTGATTGCCGCCATCAGCGCCCTCGCCCTCATCTCCACCAGCACCGCGGCGCACCACAAGCCAGGCCACAATCCTCCCGGCCAGCAGAAACAGCGGCTATCGATCGATGCATCGAAACTACCCTTCAGCATCCGAATTCTCGAGGCAGAACGGGAGATCGACCGGCATGCGCCGCGGCAGCGGCTCGGTGCGCTGCCTCCTCTCGAGGGCCCGTTCGAGGAGGAATGGAGCTTCTACCAGGACCCCGACTTCGGCTTCACCATCGAGGTGCCCACCGGCATCATGGAGCAATTGGCCGAAGCGCCCCGCGGCTCGCGCTTCAGGGAAATCGATGGACTCGCTGTGCTCGATGTCTATGGCGGGGCAAACTCGGCGCTGCTGACTCCGGAAGAGATCGCGGACGAGCTCGAGCGTAACCCGCAGATCGCCGAGGTCACCTACCGCGCCAGCGGCGACAGCTGGGTCGCGCTCTCCGGCTACTACACCCGCGCCAACTATGAGGGTGACGACCTGATCTTTTATGCCAAGTTCATGTTCAACCAGGACGGGTCGCACCTCTCTGCCTTCGAGATCAGCTATCGCGAACGCGACCGCATGAGGTTCGATCCGATCGTCGAGCGCCTCGAGGACACCCTCTCGGCACCCCTCTAGCGACCGCCTCCCCCGGTCGGACCGATTGAGCCGGCGCAAGCGTCGCGTTCGCGGCAGTGATAGTGTGCGCTGCATCAGCCTGGGGGCAGCAACCATGAATGCATCACCCGCAACAACGGAAACCGAAGCGGCCCGGCGCTTCAGCCTGCGCCACGTTCAGCCGACGGAGCTGCCGAGGACCTATGGCGAGGTGCTGGCCGACAGCATCGCCGCGATCGTCGGTTCCTGGCGGTTCATCGTCGTGCAGAGCATCGTGCTGGCGTTCTGGATTGTCTTCAACGTGGTGGCCTGGGTCCAGCACTGGGACCCCTACCCGTTCATCCTGCTCAACCTGGTGCTGTCGTTCCAGGCCGCCTTTACCGCCCCGGTGCTGATGATGGCGCAGAACCGCCAGGCCACCATCGACCGGCAGAAGGCGCAGCTCGACTATGACGTCAACCTGCGGGCCGAGCTCGACATCGAGGCGCTCCACGAAAAGATCGACCTGCTGCGCCAACAGGACATCACGCGCCTCATCGGGCTCGTGGAAGTGCTGACGAAGGAACGGCTGCAGCAGGAAGACCAGGCCCAGACGTGAAGAAGGGCCCCGCGGGGCCCTTCCGAAATCCGGTCCGTCAGTTCTTCGCCTTGTCGACCAGGGCGCCGGCCTTGATCCAGGGCATCATGCCTCGGAGCTTCTCGCCGACCGCTTCGATCTGGTGCTCGTCGGCGAGGCGGCGGGTGGCCTTGAAGCGCGAGCCGCCCGAGCGGTGCTCCTGCATCCATTCGGAGGTGAACTTACCGGTCTGGATGTCCTTGAGCACGCGCTTCATCTCGGCCTTGGTTTCCGAGGTGATGATGCGCGGGCCCGAGACATACTCGCCCCACTCGGCGGTGTTGGAGATCGAGTAGTTCATGTTGGCGATGCCGCCCTGGTAGATCAGGTCGACGATGAGCTTCACCTCGTGGAGGCACTCGAAATAGGCCATTTCCGGCGCGTAGCCGGCTTCCACCAGCGTCTCGAAGCCGGCGCGGATGAGCTCCACGAGGCCACCGCAGAGCACGACCTGCTCGCCGAAGAGATCGGTCTCGCATTCCTCGCGGAAATTGGTCTCGATGATGCCCGAGCGGCCACCGCCGACGCCCGAAGCGTAGGCGAGCGCGATGTCCTGGGCATTGCCCGAGGCGTCCTGGTGGACGGCGATGAGGCACGGCACGCCGCCGCCCTTCTGGTATTCGCCGCGCACCGTGTGGCCCGGGCCCTTCGGCGCGATCATGATCACGTCGACGGTCTTTTTGGGCTCGATGAGGTTGAAGTGGACGTTGAGGCCGTGCGCGAAGGCGATGGCGGCGCCGTCACGGATATTGGGCTCGATGTCCTTCTTGTAGATGTCGGCCTGCAGTTCGTCCGGGGTCAGCATCATGATGACGTCGGCCCAGGCGGCGGCCTCGGCGACGGACATGACCTTGAGGCCCTCGCCCTCGGCCTTCTTGGCCGAAGCCGAGCCCGGGCGCAGCGCCACGACGATGTCCTTGACCCCGGAATCGCGGAGGTTCAGCGTGTGCGCGTGGCCCTGCGAGCCATAGCCGACAATGGCCACCTTCTTGGACTTGATGATGTTGAGATCGGCATCCCGATCGTAATAAACGCGCATGGTCGTCTCCCTGTTGTGCGTTCGGGCCCGATGGGCCGATTGGTTAGCTCCTGCCGTAGAGGCTGAGGAATTGCTCGGTCGCGGCGCGGGCGTCCTTGTCGATCTGCTCGGGCGAGAGTTTGAGCGGATCGCCCAGCAGCAGGCGGATCTGCACGTCGCGAACGACAAGGCCGAAGAAGGTGCGGAAGGCCTCCTCGGAGCTGTCGAAACGAAGGAGTCGCGCATCGCGGCCAGCCTCGATCACCGGCTTCAGGCGCCGGCCCATCTCCAGCCTGCCGTTCTCGAGCACAATTGTGCCGAGCCCGCGCTTCTGGCCCCCGGCATCGGTGACGGCAAGCCGGTTGAGGGTGACCGAGATTTCGCCGGCCAGCGTGCCGAGCAGGTCGCGGGCGAACTGCTCGATATTGGCGCGGAGGATGCCGGCATCGAGCCGGTGCCGGTCGACATGCGGCACGCGCACTTTCGCAGCCTGCCACTGCACCGTCGCGGTGAGCAGCCCGTCACGGTCGCCGAACCACTTGTAGAGGGTTTCCTTCGAGCACGAGGCGCGGCGGG
>DATCRS010000405.1:0-8331 GCA_036568845.1 Devosia sp.
GCGCTGCAGTCGATCCACCGCCACAACTTCCGCCCGACCCTCGCGGATCACTTCAATCCCTGCCGCAACTACGCCTATGAGGACGAAGGGGGCCTGCTCATTGCCACATACCCGGAGGGCGTGCGGCAGCCGATGGTCGCCGCCCCCTATGCCGAGGAAGTGTGGACCGGCATCGAGTACATGGCCGCCTCGCACATGATCATGAACGGTCTCGTCGCGGAGGGCATGGACATCGTCCGCGCCGCCCGCAACCGCCATGACGGCTCCAACCGCAACCCATGGAACGACATCGAATGCGGCTCCTACTACGCCCGCTCGATGTCGGCCTGGCAGCTGGTCAACGCCTTTTCCGGCATGCAGGCCGACCTCGTTGCCGGCACCCTCTCCTTCTCGCCGAAGGTCGATGGTGACTACCGCCTTTTCTGGTCGGCGGGCACCGCGTTCGGCACCTTGACGCGCGAAGGAACCAAAGTGACGCTCGCAGTGATCGGAGGCACCATCAGATGCCAGAAGTTCACGATCAACGGCGACACACATTCACTCTCCGGCCCACTCACATCGGGCGGACTTTTGACCGTGGTGGTGTCGTAAATGGCGGAAATCGAACTCAAATCCGTCCGCAAGAGCTTTCAGGGTTTCGAAGTCGTCCACGGCATCGATCTCCGCATCGCCGACGGCTCCTTCACCGTCTTCGTCGGTCCCTCGGGCTGCGGAAAGTCCACGCTTTTGAGGATGATGGCAGGACTCGAGGAGGTCACCTCGGGCGAAGTCCGCATCGACGGCACCCGCTGCGACCACCTGCTGCCATCGGCCCGCGGCATGGCCATGGTGTTCCAGTCCTACGCCCTCTACCCGCACATGTCGGTCGAGCAGAACTTGCGATTTGGTCTGGAGAATCAACGGCTTCCCAAAGCCGAGATCGCCGGACGCGTAGCCCGCGCGGCAGAAATCCTGCAGATCCAGCACCTCCTCTCGCGCCGGCCGAGCCAGCTATCGGGCGGCCAGAGCCAACGCGTCGCCATCGGCCGGGCCATTGTCAAGGAGCCCAAGGCCTTCCTCTTCGACGAGCCGCTCAGCAATCTCGACGCCGAGCTTAGGGTCAAGATGCGCGGCGAATTGATCAGCCTCCACAAGCGGTTGGGCTCGACCATGATCTATGTGACGCATGACCAGGTCGAGGCGATGACCATGGCCGACCAGATCGTTGTCCTCAACGAGGGTCGCATCGAGCAGGTCGGCTCCCCCATCGAACTCTACGCGCAGCCCAAGAATCTCTTCGTCGCGCATTTCATCGGCGCGCCACCGATGAACATGCTGGCCGGGAGACTCCGCCGGAGCGGCGATGGTGTCGCGGTGGAAATGGCGTCCGGCGCCATCATCCCGTTGTGCGACCGCGCCGTCGACCTGCCGGACGGCGCTGACGTGACCTTGGGCATCCGGCCTGAGCATGCCGAGATCGGCGACGGTCCATTCACCGCCACGGCGGAGACGACCGAAATGCTCGGCTCGGAGACCATTGTGCACGCAAGGGATTCCGGCGGCACCGGCTTCATGCTGGCGCTGCGCGGCATCAGCCGGATCGCGGCGGGGGACCGGCTGTCGATCCGCTTCCCGGAGCCTTACGTGCACCTTTTCGACAGTGCCGGGACGGCGGTCGGCGCCCTCCCCAACTGGCGTGCCGCCTACGAGCGCTAGCCGGCGCGCCTTCGGAGAAGGTGCACGACGATGACCGCGGCCATGACATGTGCAACGACAAGGCAGAGGGCAGCGAACCATGCCGGCAGAGTGGCTTCACCCGGCAATCCCAGAAGCTCGCCCAGCCAGTAGGTCGGGACGATGCCGGCCAGAAGTCGCAGGCTTGACGGGATCGTTGCTGCCAGCGGGACGATAGAGGCCAGATTGGTCAGTTTGGTGAGCGCCAGCCCTTCGACCTTGTTGCGGGCGAGGGCAAGCAGGACCATGGCCGCAAGCGCGGCATCGGCGGGTATCGCAGCGAGCAGCAGAAGCTTGAGCCAGACCGGCGCCGAGGGCAGCAGGAGTTGCAGCGCCATCACCGTGATTGCAGCCGTGAGAACTGCCGACACCGTGACGCGATAAGCGAGGAAGCCTTCCTTGCCCACCGGCGTGACGTCGAGCGCCAGCAACGGACCGTCGTCACGATCCTCTATCAGCAGAAATCCGGTCACCCAGCCGATGAGGAACGCCGGCAGCAACAAGGCGAGCGGCACGAAATAGAGCGAGAGATGCTCGATGCCAGCCCCCACACCGCCGCCGTCCAGGGCATCTCTGCCAAGCCACAGTCCGATGGATGGCAGCAGGGAGAGCACACAGGCGAAGATCAGCATAGGATCGCGGCTGACATTCATCGCATCCGCCGCCAGCAGGCTTGCCATGCGGCGGGGCGTGAAGATGGAGAGGCTCACCGTCCGAACTCCGCTGCAAGGGCCCGACGTGCGATCCCAAAACCGGCCAGCGCCGCGACAAGGCAGACGGCGAGCATCACGGCGACCTCCGCCGGCGCTGCAACCGCCGCGTCCGTGGCAACCAGCATCAGGCGAAACTGGCTCACCGAAGGAATGATGGCGAGCCAAGTCGGGAATGGATCGAGGAGCGCCAGAAAGGCCGGGGCGATCACCGGGGTCAGGAACCCGGCCGAACCCATAAGGTAGCCGCTCACGGTCTTGAAGCGCAGCGCGATCGGCACGCCTATGCCGATGAACTGAAACGAAGTCAGAGCAACGGTTGCGAACAGCAGCACTGGATCGCCTACGCGGTGTGCGAGGTAGAGCGCCAGGCAGGCGACGAGCGAAAGACCGGTGAGCGTCAGCATCTTCGCCCAGAGGTAGTCCAACGGCGAAATTGGCGTGATGGCGAGGGCGGTGCGCACGCCCTCGGACCGCTCGAGCATCATGAGCGCGCCCAGAAAGAAGAAGCCCAGCGCCGCCGGATCGGAGAATATGATAAAGGCCGCCGCCCAGTCCGGCAGTTCCGCTCGAGCCGACAGCAGAATGGCGACGTAGAGTGCAACGACCACCGCATAGGCAGCGTAGATGCCGTAGCGGTACTGCAGCCTGATATCATGGGCAATGAGAACCCCGAGACGATGCATCACTGCGCCCTCGCATGCGTCGTTTCGACGAAGATGTCGTCGAGACTGGCTTCCTTGGTATGGATCGAGAGCACGTTCTCGGCGCGGAGGAGCGCAAGGAACTCCTCGTTGTTGCCAAGCCCGTCCATGGCAAAGAGGTGCCGGTTTGATCCGTCGGTTCTCGTCATGACTTCGACCTGGCGCTGCCCGAACCGTTGCTTGAGCTCATCCGGTGTACCGGTCACCGCGATGCGGCCTTCGAAGAGGAAGCCGACGCGGTCGCAGATTTCTTCCGCCTCCGCCATGTTATGCGTCGTCAGGAAGATGGTCTTGCCTCGCGCTCTGAGGCTGCGGATCAGGTCGCGCGTGGTCCGTGCCCGAGCCGGATCCTGGCCGGTCGTCGGCTCGTCGAGAAAGAGCAGGTCGGGATCGTGGAGAAGCGCACGGGCTAGGTTGAGCCGCATCTTCATGCCCTTGGAAAACTGATCGACACGCTGGTGGGCCGCGTCCGCGAGATCGACATCGGCGAGGACCTCGATCGGGTCGCGCACCGGACGATCATAGAGCGACGCGAAGAGCCGAAGGTTTTCGACTGCCGTCAAACGCAGGTATACGGCGGGAAGCTCGAAGCTCACGCCGATTCGCTCGTAAAGGCCACGCCCGGTTGCTTCGATCGGTGCGCCGAACAGCATGACCTTGCCCATATGGCCCTTGAGGAGGCCGAGGAGAATCCTCTGGGTGGTGGACTTGCCAGCCCCCGATGGCCCCAGAAGTCCGTAGACCTCCCCTCTCTCCACGTGGAACGTAACGCCTCGCAACGTAGGGCTACCCGCCTTGGGGTAGGAGAAAGTGAGATCTTCGACTTCGATCATGCTGGACGACGCCACGTGCTGCGAGGAGGTAGCCTTACCATGGATCGCACGGATGGCGGCATGGCGCATCGCTTGATCTCGTCGTCGCGTGGCTACAGTGCGATCGCTTTGGTTCGATCCGTGGCGATGTAGCTCTGGATCTGCTGGACGATCTGCTGCGCGTGCTCGGCGGCGAGGCGCTCGCAGAGGTCGGGGTCCTGCGCCTCGATGGCGGCCACGATGGCGTCGTGCTCGTTGACATATTTGCGCGGCAGGTGGTCGTTGAAGCTCTTGTAGTAGTAGAGCCGAAGGATACGGCGACCCTCGTCGAGCAGCCGGGTGAAGAGCCCGGTGAAGTAGGGGTTGCCGCCGGCTTCGGCGATGGCCGCGTGGAACTCGCGATTGTGGCTGATCATGCCGGGCACGTCGTCGCGCTCGACCGCCTCGGCATAGAGGGCCTGGTAGCGCCGCATCGCCTCGAGGTGCCTCGCCGTGCGGCCCGTCGCCGCCAGCCGGGTGGTCACCCGGTACATCAGCGTCAGCGCTTCGAAATAGACCGGCAGCCGGCCGAAATCGATCGGCGCCACGATGGTGTTGCGGTTGGGCAGCTGGGTGACGAGTCCCTCGGCCGCGAGACGCACCAGCGCCTCACGCACCGGAGTACGGGACATGTCGAACCGCTCCGCCAGGGTGACTTCGTCGAGCGGCGCCCCCGGCTCGAGCGTGAGCTCGACGATCGACTGCTTGAGCGAGTCGTAGATGGTCTGCACCCCCGAACCGCGAATGCGGGCGCTGGGGGCATCTGGATTTCGGCTGGGCTGCATCTGGTTTTCGTCCATCCCCTGGCATGGGGATTGACCAAAGCTTAACGCGGAGGCAAGCTGTCGACAAGATGCATGCAGGATCGTGCGTGCGTCTCGAACAGGGAGACAGAACAAACATGCGTAGTGTCATGAAGACCGCGGCGGGGCTCGCCCTCGCCTTCACGCTGGCCCTGCCGGCCGTCGCGCAGGAAACGCTGACCATCGGCATCATGGTCCCCACCACCGGCTCGGAAGCCACCTACGGGCAGGACATGGTCAATGCCGCCAACCTCGCCATCGAAGAGATCAATGCAGCGGGCGGCGTGCTCGGCAAGCAGTTGGCCTCCACGGTGGGCGATGATGGCTGCGATGCCCAGATGGCGGTGAACGCCGCCAGCAAGCTCGCCGCGTCGGGCGTCGTCGGCGTGGTGGGCGGGTACTGTTCGGGCGCCACGATCCCGACGCTCAAGATCTATGGAGACGCCAATATCCCGTTGGTCATCCCGGCGGCCAACTCGACCAAGCTGATCCCCGAAAATCCGGGCAATGCCTTCATGATCAACTCCACCGGCAACGACCAGGTGGCAAAGGCGATCGAGTACTTCAACGGCAAGGGCGTCAAGTCCATCGCCATCGTCAACCAGGGCGACGCCTATTCGCAGGACCTCGCGGACCTCACCAAGAAGGAATGGGAAGCGGCGGGCAACACCGTCACCAATTTCGAAACCACCAACAAGGGCGAGCAGGACTATTCGGCCGTCGTGACCTCGATCACCTCGGCCAATCCCGATGCGGTGTTCTGGACCGCCTATTATGCCGATGGTGGCCTCTTGATCCGCCAGCTGCGCGAGCGCGGCTACCAGGGCATCATCGCCGTCGGCGACGGCTCCAACTCGCCTGAGCTGTTCAAGATCGCGGGGCCCGCCGCCGAGGGCGTCATCGCCTTCTCCAACCCGACCGCCGAGTTCCTGCCCGAGGCCAAGGCCTTCGCCGACGCCTACCAGGCCAAGTTCGGCGCCGCGCCCGGCCCCTATTCGACGCTGAGCTATGACGCGATGAAGCTCCTCGCCTGGGCCCTCGACACCGCCGGCAGCACCGACCCCGCCAAGGTGATCGAGACGCTGCAGGGCGCCAACTTCACCGAGACCATCTCGGGCCCGATCTCGTTCACGCTCGAAAAGACCCTCGCCCGCTCCAACTTCGTCGTGCTCGAAGGCAAGGGCGGCGCCTGGACGCTGGCCCAGTAGGCCTGAAGAACCCGGGGGCCGGCGCCAGCGCCGGTCCTCTCCCGGCGATTGGCTGAAGGGCGAGGCGGCCGATGACCATCACCGACATCCTGTTGAACCAACTGCTGAACGGCATCGTGCTGGGCTCGTTCTACGCGCTCGTGGCATTGGGCTATACGATGGTGTTCGGCGTGGTGAAGCTTTTGAACTTCGCCCATGGCGAGCTCTATATGGTTGGCGGCTTCGCCGGCTTCCTCGTGCTCTCGTTCGTGGCGCCGTTCACCGATGCCGGCTGGGTCGGCGTCGCGGTCTCGATGGTGCTGGCGATGATCGCCGTCGGCTTCCTCGGCGTCGTCATCGAGCGCGTCGCTTATGCGCCCATGCTGTCGGCGCCGCGTCTCTCCATCCTCATCACCGCGCTCGCCGTGTCGCTGGTGCTGCAGAACGGCATGCTGACGCTGACCAAGGGGCAGTATGTCCCCTTCGGCGCGGCACTCGGCTTTGGCGGCCTGCGGCTGGGCAACCTCTTTGTCAGCTACAACCAGATGGTGCTGGTAGGCGTGGCCGCGTCACTGATGCTGGCGCTGGAGCTCTTCGTGTCGCGGACGCAATACGGGCGCGCCATGCGCGCCGTTGCGGTCGACAAGGACATGAGCCGGCTTATGGGCATCAACGTCAACGCGGTGATCGCCATCACCTTCTTCATCGGCTCGGCCCTCGCTGCGGCGGCCGGCACCATGGCCGGCGCCTATTACGGCTCGCTCTGGTACTTCATGGGTTTCCTCATCGGGCTCAAGGCCTTCACCGCCGCAGTGATCGGCGGCATCGGCTCGATTCCGGGGGCTATGCTGGGCGGGCTGATCCTCGGCCTGCTCGAGAGCTTCGGCACACAGCTGCCCGGCGTCGGCAGCGAGTGGAAGGATGTGTTCTCGTTCTCGGTGCTGATCCTCGTCCTCGTCTTCAAGCCCACCGGCCTCTTGGGCAAGCCTGAGCAGGAGCGCATGTGATGGCCCCGTTCCCGGAACGACCGAGCGCCTGGGGTGGGCTTGGCACCATCCTCGATACGCCCGCCAAGCGTCGGACGGCAATCGCCGCCATCCTTGCCGCCATGGTGGTGGCCCCTTTCGTCTTCGGTCCCTATGGCACGGTGATCCTCACCAATGCACTGCTCTATGTGCTGCTGGCGCTGGGGCTCAATATCGTCGTCGGCTATGCGGGACTGCTCGACCTCGGCTTTGCGGCCTTCTTTGCCGTTGGGGCTTATACGGTCGGCATCACCACGTTGCATTTCGGGCTCAACTTCTGGCTCGCCCTGCCGCTCGCCATCCTCCTCGCCATCATCGCCGGCATCGTGATCGGCGCGCCGACGCTGCGGCTGCGGTCCGACTATCTCGCCATTGTGACGCTCGGCTTCGGCGAGATCGTCCGCATCGCTGCGCGCAACCTGCGCGAGACGGGCGGCGCCAGCGGCCTCATCGGCATCGACTCGCCGTGGCTCTTCGGCTGGCACATCTCGACGCCGCTCGACTTCTACTACGTCTTCTGCGTGCTCGCGATCCTCGGCATCATTGCTTCGGCCCGCCTCGCCAACTCGCGGCTGGGGCGCGCCTGGCTCTATGTCCGCCACGACGAAGACGCCGCCGAGGCGATGGGCATCAACCGGGTGAAGGTGAAGCTCGCCGCCTATATCGTCGGCGCCATCTACGGCTCGATCGGCGGCGCCTTCTTTGCGGCCAACCTCGGCGCCATCTCGCCCGAAAGCTTTTCCTTCCGCCAATCGGTTTTGATCCTCATGGCGGTGATCCTTGGCGGCATGGGCAAGATCCCGGGCGTCATCCTGGGCGCCTTCATCGTCATCCTGGCGCCCGAGCTGCTGCGCGATGCCGGCGACATGCGGCTCCTGATCTTTGCGGTCGGGCTGCTGCTCATCATGCTTTTCCGCCCCAGCGGCATCTGGCCGGCGAGGAGCAAGCAGCGATGAGCCTGCTCGAACTCAAGGGCGTGAGCCTCAGCTTTGCCGGATCGCGCGTGCTCGACAATGTCGATTTCGACGTGCCCGCGAGCAAGATCATCAGCCTGATCGGACCGAACGGCGCGGGCAAGACGTCGCTCTTCAACTGCATTACCGGCTTTTACAAGCCGCAGCAGGGCTCGGTCCGCTTCGACGGCACCGAGACGCTGAAGATGAAGCCGCACCAGGTGACAGAGCTCGGCATCGCCCGCACCTTCCAGAACGTGCGGCTCTTCCGCGAGATGAGCGTGCTCGAAAACGTCATGTCGGGCCAGCATTGCCGAAGCGGCGCCGGCGCCATCGAAGCCATCCTGCGGCTGCCGGGACAACGGCGCGAGGAAGCGGCGATCCG